>JAYUWZ010000294.1:0-1845 GCA_043753265.1 Verrucomicrobiaceae bacterium | reverse complement strand
ATGCCCCTGTCGAAGTGCCCGAAGCTCACCCACCCATGATTCGTCCAGATGTCGACGATGGTCATGCCGCTCCTTTCACCTCGGGATGGAACCCGAGTGATTTAAGGACGGCTTCGTATGCTGCCTCGTAGCCGTTGCCGAATCGCTTATAGAGCGCCCTTTGCTCGGATTCGGTGAGCAGTCGCCAACAACTGACGCAAACGCTACGGCGGGCCTTTTTCACACTACCACAGCGGCAACGTGTGGAGCCAAGGTCACCGAGGATTTCCAGTTTGGTCATACTGCCTCCTCTCGCTTGGGCATGATGGCACCGAGGCCGAAGGACTGCACCAGGGCGATATATTCGTGATGTTTGTCGCGGCCTGCTTTCGCCAGGGCGTGCAACAGTTCCTCACGGTGAACGATCTCCTCGTCAGTACCGGCGAGCCAGTAGCCAGCCGGAGCTTCCGCCAGGAGAATCCTGCCGAGCTTCTGCGACAGCTCGCGGTAATTCTGCGCGATGAGTTCGCGGACGCGCCGCTCGTCTGAGTGATGCCCGCGCTCCGAGAGGAAGCGCGCCAGCGCGGAAGATGTCAGGGCGTTCGATTTCGCCGACGTGGTAGAGAGCGCCGCAGCGAGATCGTTTAGGATGCTGTCGCTCACGGCTTCACCTCGCTTTCATCGGGCACATCTGGCAGAGCCCACATCACAGGGTCACCCGAGAGAAACTCGTAGCCGGTGGCAGAGTTCCACCACGCCCCATCATGGTAGTTGCCGACACTGAAACCGCCGTCTTGGAACCCGCACAACACATCTTCACCAGCGCACGGCTTGTGATTGCCCACCAAGAACCATCGTAGCTCCGCTGGCTTTACCGCGTCCTTTGGCGCGAAGTTCTCGCGCACCTGACGCACGGGCTCTCCAAACAATGTCGCAGCCGCCTCGGTGAGTAAGGCGAAGGTCTGCGAACCCATTCCGCAATGATAGCCGACGGCGGGGTTGCTCTGAATGATCCCAAGGGTGTGCCGTATGGCGAGCTTCGCTTGACGCACCGCGTCTTTACCTTCCATTTGAAGCGAATCGAAAAGCGACATGTTAGTTCCCTCCTTTCGAGAGCTGCTCGACGATGATGCGGGCGCGGAACTTCTGCGGCGTCTCGTCCGCCTTGGGCCGCTCGGTGGCGATGCGATGTGCGATGCGGCGGATGGTGAGACGCAGCGTGCCGAGATAGCCAGGCTGGGCCTTGCAGTGGAGCACAAGGAGCTTCACGCAAGTGGCGTCCAGGTCGGCAGCGTCGAGCCGCACAATCGATTCGATGTCGGCATCGCTGAGGTGGTCAGGGCACGTGAAGGGCTCCACGCGCCCGAGAATCTGACCATGCGCGTGCTTGTGATTCTTCGCTGCTGCAGCGGCTTGCTGGTCGTCCTGGGGAGTCGTCAAAAGGACGATGGCAACGCCGTTCTGCTCTCCCCAGTCCATCACCATCTCAAAACGCCGGGGAACGCCCTTCTTGGCGTCCGTGGGCCACAGCCAATGCGACTGGTCGAGGAACAGCGTCTCGATTTTGCCCGGCCCGAAGAGACGCTCGATGCGCGTGCAGAGCGTGTGCGCAGGAACACCGGTGCTCATCGCCGGGCTGCCCGAGGCGATAGACACACGGGTGAGGAACATCCGCATGCAATCGCCGCTCGGCACGCGAGCCCACGCGGCAGTGTCCAGGCGGCGTAGGAAGGCATGGGCGGCGGAGACCGTCTTGCCGATGCGTTCCTTTGCCTGCACACGGACGATGCAGTTTTCCGCCTCCGCAAACTCCACGGCATCTTGCACGCGGCGGAAGATGGACGTGTCGGCGAGCTGGCCGTAAGC
>JAYUWZ010000293.1:0-8859 GCA_043753265.1 Verrucomicrobiaceae bacterium | reverse complement strand
ACAGCCACCCTGCATGCAGGGCAGCTTTCCGGCTTCAACGTGCTTCAAATCATCAACGAGCCCACCTCCGCGGCCCTCGCCTACGGCCTCGACAAGCTGGATCAGGATCAAACCGTTTTCGTGTTCGACCTTGGCGGCGGCACGTTCGACGTGACCATCATGCGGATTGAGAACCACCACATCCGCATGCTGGCCAGCAATGGCGACCACCGCCTGGGGGGCAAGGACTGGGACGACGTGATCGTCAACTGGGTGGCCGATGAATTTGACAAGCAGCACGGCGAAAATCCGCTGCTCGACCTGCAAAGCTACCAGGATCTCTACAACCGTGCGCTCACGGCAAAAATTCAGCTTTCCACCCGCTCGCGCACCACGCTGGTCCACAACTATAATGGAAAGAGCGTGAAACTCGAAATCACCCGTGATGAATTCGAGTCCCGCACGCGGCACCTGCTCGAGAAGTGCAAGGCCATCTGCGAGATCGTGATGCAGGAAGCCGCGATGAACTGGACACAGATCGACCGCGTGCTGCTCACGGGCGGCATGACCCGCGTGCCGACCGTGCGCGCGATGATTTCCGAACTTTCCAGCTGCCCCGTTGCTGATGACGTGAGCCCTGATGAGGCAGTAGCCCTCGGTGCATCGATTCAGGCGATGCTCTCGCTGCTCCATCAGGAGGACGAGGTGGGCGAGCGCGTCATCGCGCAGGAAGTGCGGAATCAGTTCTCCGCTTCCGACGGTTCGCTAATCAAGGTCACCAACATCACCACCCATACCCTTGGCGTGGTGCTGTGGGACGACGGCAAAGTGGAGGAATACGTCTTCCCCATGATTCCGAAAATGCAGGCCATCCCCTGCGAGGTGAAAAACAGTTTCGGCACCGCCAAGGCCAACATGAAGAACGCTATTGTCCGCGTGGTGGAAGGCGAGAGCACCGTGCCTGGCGAATGCACCCCGCTGGGGATCTGCGACATCGAACTGCCGCCATTCCTACCCAAGGGCTCACCGGTAGAACTCACTTATCACTACAACGAAAACCAGGTGCTGGAGGTCATCGTCGAGGCCTACGGACGCACCAGCCGCGTGGCCATCGCACGAAATACCGGCCTCTCGGAAAACGAAATCGAACTCGCGACTGCAGACCTTGCACAGCTAAAGATCTCGTAACCCCAAGCATTTCAGGCCCTAGCCCATGGCCCTGCCAAATCCTCTGCCCGACAATCCCATGAAGTGGGATGGTTGGAAGAATTACAATTCGCCAAACCTGTACCTGCGTCTGTGCCTGGACTTTTCGTCCAACGCCAACACGGAGATCATCGAGGACAACTGCCGCCAGCTCCTGATCTGGTGGCAAAAGAAGCTCCCGCTGAAGAACCAGCCGAGCAACCCCATCGCCCAGATTTTGCGCCAGGGCCTGGATGAAGCACCCCACTTTCTAGCAGAAGCGCGCACCAAACTGCTCAACCCCGAAGAACGCCGGGAAATCGACAAGGTGCTGCACGTGGAGGTGGTGGCCAAGGCGATGGAAGAGTTCAAGAAGCTCTTCGCCTTCATCCTCGCGGACAAGACCATCGACGAGGAAACCGAGGCCAAGCTTTTCATCGCAGGCGAGCGCTTGGGATTGTCCCGGGATGAGATGCTTCCCGCGCTGGATGCCGAGCTGCAGAAGTCAGCCATTTTGCGTGTAAAATCCGCCCCGGCTCCCCCACCGCCACCGGAACCTCCTCCAGTTCCCGTCCCGATCGCGCCGCCGGTTCTCGAGACACCAGTGCCGCAGCAGGCAGCGGTGGAGAACCCTGCTCCACAGTGGCAGGCCGCCCCCGTGCCGCACTATCAGGAGCGGGATGCAAAAGATGAGTTTCGGCGCATCCTGCGCATGTCCCGTCTGTGCCTCGATGGCGAGGACATGAGCGACAGCCAGCGCGACGCCATGTGCAACATGGGCGAAAGCCTGGGCCTCTCGGGCGGGGATGCCGAGGACTTGATCGACGAATATCTGGAAGACGCCGCCGCAGGGCTTCTCGACGCTCCCCCTCCACCCAGGCAGGGAGCGGCGGTGCCCGTGCGTCCACAAGTGCCTGTTCGCCCCACCGCAGCGGCCCCCGCCAATACGCCACCACGTTCCACAGTCACCCGCCCCACTGGGCCAAACACCATACCTCCCCGCCCGGCAGTCGCTGCGCCAACGCCATCTGTGGTTGCGGGGCAGAGAAAACCGGCAAAGGTGGTGAATCTCTCGCCCGCCGCGCGCGCCGCGGAACGGCAAAAATTTCCGAACTTCGTGAATGGCCTGGGAATGGAAATGTTCCTCGTGCCCAGCGGCCGCTTCGAGATGGGCAGCATAATCAGCCCCGCGCACGAAAACGAGCAACCGGTGACGCCCGTCACTCTCAGTTGCTTCCACATGTCGCGCTTCCCCGTGACCAACGCGCAGTACGAAAAATTCGACCCCTCGCACCGCAATAAGCGCGCGCCGTGGGCGGATGACAAACACCCCGTGGTGTATGTGAGCTGGAAAGAGGCGGACGATTTCTGCCGCTGGCTACGCGGGAAGGAAGGCAAGATTTACCGGCTGCCGCTGGAGACCGAGTGGGAGTATGCGGCACGGGGCGAGGATGGGCGTCTCTATCCATGGGGCGATAAGCTCAGCGCGCCAAACCTGGCAAACTTTGCCGATTCGCGCTCTAACTTCGTATGGCGGGATCCCTCGATTGATGATGGCTACCCCGAATCCTCCCCGGTGGGCATGTTCCCGCGCGGCTCCAGCCCCTTTGGCATCGAAGAACTTTCAGGAAACGTCTTCGAATGGTGCCTCGACTGCTACGAGCCCTACAAAGGCCGGGAACTCGTGAACCCTCCAGCGGGGAAGTTCGGAGCAAACCGGGTATTCCGCGGAGGCTCATGGAAGAGCCGGGCGGCAAGCCTGCGAGCCACGGCGCGCGGATCCAATGCACCCACGTCGTTTGCAAATGACGTGGGCTTCCGCATCGTGTGCGAGTGCGAGTAGCTTGCGGCTGGTAGGGCTGCGCGGCCCGCGTGGCGATTTAATCGGCGCTTCCATACCTTTCGCAATCACTCACTGCGCGGACAAGCCGGCGGCTTGTCCCTACCGGCGAGTTTTCACAATCCCTTCTCTTTTCGCGGACTTCCCGTATGATACGGGAAAGCCAATATTTCTATCCTTCGATGTCCGATACCACCAACACACCTGCGCCAGTCGCCAATTATAAAATCGGCAACGAAAAGCTGGTGAAGCTCACAGAGAAAGCCGGGGCCAAGCTGGCTTCGCTGCTAGGCCGCCAGGGCCGGCCCAACGGGGCATTGCGTGTGGCAGTCATCGGCGGCGGCTGCTCCGGGCTTCAGTACAAGATGGACCTCGTGGATGGCCCTGCCAATCGCGACATCATGGTGCTGTCGCAGGAAGTGCGCGTGGTCGTGGACCCGAAGAGCGCCTTGTTCGTAAGCGGGAGTGTGCTGGATTTTTCGGACGATTTGCAAAAAGGCGGCTTCAAAGTAACGAACCCCAATGCGGAGGCGCATTGCTCGTGCGGCGAGAGTTTCTCTGCCTGACGCACCGTGATCGATCACTTTGCAACCCTCGGCCTCACCCGCGCCCCTTGGGTGGACGCGGAGACGCTGAAAGACCGCTTCTTCCGGCTCGGAGCCGTTGCGCATCCGGACTCGGGAGGCTCGGCGGAATCGTTTGCCGGGGTGAACTCCGCATGGCTGACCCTGCGCGATCCTGCGGAATGCCTGCGCCACTACCTGGAGCTCGAGAGCCCCTCCCTGCTGTTGCTGGCGAATCAAACGCCACCGGAATTGGGAGACCTCTTCATGGACATCGCTGCCACCCGCCAGTCAGCCCAGCGTGTCGCAGCCAAACTTGCGACCGCATCCTCTCCCCTCACCCGTTCATTGCACGAAGCCGAGCGTGTTTCTGCCCGCGCACGGATTGCATCCCTCTCCGCGCAAATCGCGACACGCCTCGCCGCGGCACAGGTTGGTGTACGAGAACCAGAACTCCAGCCGGAAAAGCTCGTAAAGCAGCTCTCGACGATGGTGTTCCTTTCCAAGTGGTCCAAGCAAATGGCTGAAACAGCCACGCTGCTGGAGTCGGGTTCAGCGGGCTGAACGCGCGGCTTTCCAGAGCGTATTGCCGGAGCGAATCACGCGCAGTCCTGTTTCGGTGCGCACGGTGTATTCCGCATTGATGCCGTGCTGTTCCGCAAGAACCAAACCGGTCTCGACGCCCAGCACCGCAAGCGCCGTTGCCCAGGCATCCGCGAGAGAGGCCCGGGAATGGCGCACCGACACAGAAATGGTGCGATGGGCAATGGGCCGGCCATTGCGGGGATCGATCAAATGCGAAATCTCCCTGCCATCGTCCGCCTTCCGATGCTGCCGGTAGGTGCCTGACGTGGAGAGTGCCCCGTTTTCCAGCAAGACAGGGCGGCCCGAGGTTTCGATGGCCACCTCCCAGGTGCCACGCGCCAAAAGTTCACCGCCGAACTCGATGAGGAATTCCGCGCAACCTGCCTCGCGTAGCACTTCGCCCATCCGCTCCAGAGCGTAGCCTTCGCCGATCGCACTGAGATCGAGCACCGCAGCGGGATCCGTTTTCCGAATCGCGGACTCGCTGATTTCGATCTTATCCCAGCCTGTGTGCATGCGAATCGCTGCGAGCGTTGAATTATCCGGCGGCGAAACGGGGTGCGGCCGCGGACCAAATCCCCATGCGCGCACCAACGGGCCGATGGTGCAATCGAACGCGCCTCCCGAATCCCTCCCGACCTGCGATGCCTCGCGGGCGAGCCCTGCCAGCGAGGGAGGAACGGCTACTGGTTGCGTGTGATTTACAGCGTTGAAGCGCATGAGTTGGGAGTCCTCGCGCCACGTGGAAATCAAGGCATCCACTTCGCCCAGCACTTCATGCACTTTTTCTTCAAGACCCAGAGGTGCCCCGGCGCGAAGCTTGATGCACCATGTCGTCCCAAAGGCCTCGCCGCGCAGCACCGTTGCAGGAGATGCTGGGGGAATCGGCGCAGGGAGCTCGCCGCGAGACTGCGGGAACAGCGAGGGAATCCACGCCAGCGCCACGCAGAGGAGTGCCGCCCAATCGCGCGCGCCCCAGTGATCTCCATGTCCAGTCGTGCGCAGGAATTTGAAGATTGCCCCCGTGGGACACCCATAGTGGCAGTATGCCTGCGGGACAAACATCGAGGCCACAAGCCCCACCACCGCGAGCGAGATGGCAGCGATATTTGCAGCAAGCGGAATCCACGCATCGAACGGCTCCAGCGCGGCGAGGCGCCATCCCCAGCCAAACACCAGCGAGGCCAGCGCGAGCACTAGGAGAAGGCCGGGGAGCTTCCCCAGCAGCGCTGCCAGCCGTGGCGGCACTTTCCATTTTCGTTTCACCAGATGCCCCATCCACAACTGGGCCGCTCCGTGCGGGCATATATGGTGGCAATAGAGTTGCCGCCTCGTCCCCCACGGAGCCAGCAGCGCCGCAGCCGCGAGCAGCACGAGGCCCGGTGCCGCGCGCCATGCGAGACCATGCTGCATCCAGCCTCCGAGCAGATTGAGCGAAAGCAGCGCCCCGAGGTAGAGCCCCGCAAAGCCGACGAGCACCACCTGCCACACCACGCGGGCAGTCTTGTTTCCCCGCAGCGGAGTAAAGGCCATGAGGCCCGCGCCCGCAACCAGGCCGGCAATCGCCCACTCCTGCCATCCCAGTCGCAACCCCAATGCCGAGGCCGCCTGCGGCTCCGGCGAGGCAAAGCGCCGCTTGAGGCTCTCGGCCACCGCGTAGCTTGTCTCCGTTGCACCGCTCACTCCCTCGATGCCCTCCTTTGCGTAATCTATCGTAGCGAGCTGCGCCGGGGTCCGCCCTCGAAAGAGCCCGAGGTAATAGTTGTCACCGCGCACGGAATCCACATACGACTCGTTGTCGTAGCTACGCCGTAGTTTGATCCCGAGCACCTTGGCTTCGTCGGGGCCCAGCGCAGCGAGAATCTCCGTCGGCCCTCGATAACCCCGCACCTCGTCGGCTTCCGGGGCTGTGCGGATAAGCCATCCCAGCACAGTTCCGCCAGCGTCGAGCACCCGCAGCTTGCGTCCAACCGTTTCCAGTTTTGCCCCGGCGGGAAAAAGGGTGCGCGCTTCATCGAGTGACACCGGCTCCGGGAATACAAACGACCCGCTGCCCGTGGCGCCACTAAGGCGGCGCTTGATGCTCTCGGAGATCGCGAGGCTCGTGAGCGTCGCGCCGCTCACGGCGTCCACGCGCGGCGCAGGCTCCCCGGGCTTCCAGGCTGCGTACGTCCGCGCAAAGCCCGTGTTGCGTTGAATCATCTCCACATGCTCGGGGGTATCCGGGCTATCGAGCAACCTCCATCCAGCGACCCGGCCATCCACACCCAGCCCCACCAGCACCTGGCTGGGCCCGCAATATCCTTTAACCCCCTTCTCCTCCGGCAGCGTCAGAGTCACAGCCCCGATGCGCACACCCTGCACATCCATGACCGGCTGAAACCCCTCGGGCGTGCGGGGGCCCAGTGATTTTGCATCCGGAAACAGCATCGCGGCCTGCTCCAGGGTCGCCTGTGGGAGCCGCTGTGCCTCGCGCCATTGCGCAGCCCGGTAAACCCCCAGCGCCACCGCAAATAGAATCGCCAGCCTTAGAAGGCGGACGATTGGAAGTGGGAGACTAAAACGGGCAGCCATGGACGGGATGTTTCTGAATCACACCGGCGGGAAAGTCGCCACTCTTTCAACAACGATCACCATCCGTTTCGCTGATAGAATGAAAATCGCTTCCGCACGGACTCCACTAAATCCCGATCTTCCGGAGTAAGGCTCGCAAGCAATTCAGTGGATGCGGTCGCCGTTGGGGCAAACTTCCCTCCCCTGCGAACCACCGCATGCTCCGTGAGCGCAAAAATCTCGGGCGCATCCGTCGCCTTCCATCGGTCCCGGGCTCGTGCAAGCGCCCATGACGCGACGCGCGCATTGGTCTGCGGATCGTAAAGATCCGTGAGCATGAACGTCTCGACCCGTCTTGCTGCGGCCCATGCGCGCGCAGTGGCCGCATCCACCTGAAAGAGCCCGCAGCCACCATTAGCGCCAGCCTTCCGCGCATCAAACGCACTCAGCTTCCACGCCAGTGCCTTGAGGAGGTTCGCATCAATCCCCACCTCGGCACCAGCCTCGGAAAAAACAGCGTCGTGCGCCGAGTAACGCCCGAGCGCCATCCACGACCGAAACCGATAGGTAGGATCCGGTGCAACCAGCAGCCCGATTGCTCCGAGCAAGAGCCCGCCCCCGATGACACCAAGCGCAATCCAAAGCAGCACCCGCCTTACGGCTGCGACTCGGTTTCGAGCTCGAGGAGTTTCGATTTCCATTCGGGCCCATAGGCAAACCCGCCAGGCCCCTCCTGCGCAAGCACCCGATGACACGGGACGATCAAAGGCAGCCGATTGGTGGCACACGCGTTTCCCACCGCCCGGCTCGCACGCGGGCTGCCCGCGGCCCTTGCGAGCTCAGTATAGGTCAGCGCATGTCCCCATGGAATCTCCAGCATCTTCCTCCACACCTTCTGTGAAAAAGGCGGCCCCACCAGCGCGAGTTCCATTTTACCAAGCTTGCGAAGCGCCTCCGCAAGCATCGCGACATCCAGGTCAGCCGGTACGCTGACGGGTAAATTTACGGCCGCAAGACGGCCTTCCTCATCCAAATCAAGAGTGAGGCTCAGAGCGCCCGCGCGCAGGGTGGAGGAGGTGGTGTGTGCCATAAAAGCGAAAGTCACGGAGCGAGTGCGAAAACACTCGAAGTCCCAGCTTCTCACGTCTCCACCTCCCAGCTCTTACAAGCCCAAGACTACGTATGCGCCAGGGTCCGCATGGCGTAGTAAAACACCACACAGCAGGCCACGGCCAGCACCACCGTGAGCACCGGTGCCATGCTCCGTTCCTTGCGCAGCACGCGGGGTTTGGCACCCGGCTTGGAGTTCACCAGTTCGAGACGGAAGTCCGCAGGACCTTCAATACGTGGCGGACGCTTGCGACTGTTCAGGATTTCCTGCTGTTCCTTGCGTTGCACCTCGGCCTTGATGGCAGGTGCTTCCTTTAAAAACTGCCTTTTCTGCTGAAGCTGGGCCTTGAGTTGCTCAGCCTGCATTTTCAGGTCGTTCTGTTTCTTGTCGAGCGGTGTGGGCTCGTTGTCTTTCTTTTGTGCGATACGGCGGGACATGTTATTTGGCGGGCAACCGGCTAACAATGACTACCAGGACGATGAGTCCGAAAACGATGACGGGGATGGAAAAGGCGAGGCCGATCTTCAGCCACGACATGAAGTCATTGCCTACCGCAGGGCCTTCGTAGCCCGCGTAGTTTTCGTGACCGCCATCGCTCTGGCCGCTTGGCGAACTCGCCACACTCACCTTTGGGAATGACTTCGTGAACTCCGCTCGCGCATCGTCCACCGATGCGAGGGCACGGGTCAGCTCCTTGGGAATTTCCATGCTGTCCCACGACTTGGGATTGATGCATTCGAGATTTTCGAGGTGCCCGGCAAACGAGGTGCGGATCGACTCCAGCAATTCCACGCGCTTGTTGGCCTCGAACGCCTCGCGCTCGATCACCACGAGTGCGCGGGTGAGCTTGTCGACGTACTCGGCCTTTCCGAGATTAAATTGCTCCTGTCTGCGGCCAAGTTCTTCAAGCTCGCGCTTTTGGCGCTCAACTTGCTCTAGTTGGCGCTTAAGTTGCTGTTCCTGCGCCTCAGCGAGTTGTACCTTTTCATCGATGTGCTCGGTGGAAAGTGGATCGCCTTCGGGTAGGTCAAGGAGTTGGTCAC
>JAYUWZ010000292.1:0-1846 GCA_043753265.1 Verrucomicrobiaceae bacterium | reverse complement strand
TGGAACTCAGGCCCCTGGATGACCTCGCGCACAAACGCATCGGTATCCAGCAGCACGTCGTAGTCGAACAACACGTCGTAAATGCGGATGACCCCTTCCTCACGCAGAGTGACGTCGTTCAAAAACGGCGAGCCCGCATAGAGCTCCATCCCCAAGCCGTAGTGCAGATCGTGGTAGAGGTTCGCGCCGGTGCTGATGAACCAGTCCACAAATCCCGCCTTCATCAGCGGCACCAGCGCCGCCTTGCCGAGCCCTGCGGGAGTGAGCGCCCCGGTGAGGCTCATGCCCACGGTGCCGTTCCCGGCGATCATCTTCTGCGTGAAAAGCCGGCAGCCCTCCGCGAGACGCGCACCATTGTAAGCCTTGAAAGTGTTCTCCACCAAATCAACGACCTTCCAGCCTTTGCGGATCGAGTTCGGGAGCAGACGCGGAAATTTTTTGTTAAGCGACATGGCTGCGCGTGTGTAGGGCGATGGCGAAAAGTGGAAAGTCGAAAAATCACACGGATGCAAAAAGGGGTGTGATTTATAGTGAGTCCGGTTGAGGCAAAACTGAGGCCAAATACGTGGGTGTGGTTTCTCAAGCCCCTTCCCGCGACCGGGAACGGCGCGAACCGAGAATAGGAGCGCGGTCTGTGTGCGAAGCACCAGCCGCAGCAGGTCCCGCCAGCCAACAATGCTCACAAAACGAACCAACATCCCGCTGCGGCTGGTGCTCCGCACACAGACCGCGCTCCTGGTTCGCGCCGCACGCCCCCCGGCTACCGCACCCACTTTGAATCACACCGTGCAAAAAGAGATCAGGTCGTCGCCCTCGCCTCATCCTCAAAGACCGATATTTCCATTTCCGAGGTCTCACAAATCTGGTAGAGTGCGCAACACAAACACAGAGAGGAAAGAGATGGAGATAGACGGAAGGAACAGGATGGAAACCACACCGCAATCGGGAAGCGCATGCCCTGACGGAGGTTTCTCATCGGCACACCCATCGCATCTATTGCCGATAATCCCCCACCCCACAAAAAACGACATCCACCGCAGATGCGCAACAACTGCAACAACCCCCTCGCCTCTCTGGAACTGTATAAAATCCTACAGCAAAAACATGCCTGCTCAAATTTCCGCATCCAAACTCTGCTCGAACGATCCATCGCATCAACTGCAACAACTGCAAAAACCCCCGGCCCCGACTACCGTGCAAGCACCACACCCGCTCATCGCATTCATCGCCGATAATCCAATCCACTTCCAGAAGCCCCCTTCAATAAGCTATTTACAAATCACGATTATCGGCGACACCCCATCGCCGATAATCCAAAATTACCCCGCACCAAGCTCAAAAAAGAAAACGACCAAAATGCGCAAAAACCTCCCCCTCTCGCCAGGCGCCCCGTCTCACCTCTCCACATCTCCACCTCTCACGTCGCCCAACAATGTGCTTCGGCAATATCCGCTCGTGCGTTCTCGGCATGGGTTTTTTCCAAGCACTTGTAAACTCTCGCGGTTATCTGCGGACCTGACTAAATAGCGCCCGTTTCCTTTCCACTCGAATTTCACAGACCCACCTCATGAAGACCAGACTCCTGTCTCTCCTCGTCGCCCTATGCGCCACGTTATCCGTGGCGGCCCAGGCCGAACCCCTGCGTGTATTTATCCGCGGCGGTGCGGCCAATCGCGGCAACGAAGTCCACGCCCACCCGCGTTTCCTCGCCGAATGGAAAACCCTGCTCGCCGAGCGCGGCATGAAGGTGGACGGCAATACCGACTGGCCCACAGCGGCCCAGCTCGCCCAGACCGACGTGATAGTGGCCTACGCCCAGGAGGGCGGAGACGCCACGCCCGAGCAG
>JAYUWZ010000291.1:0-1848 GCA_043753265.1 Verrucomicrobiaceae bacterium | reverse complement strand
TTTGAATACATCGCCCTCGACGCCAAAGGATCCGAATCCCGCGGAGTCGTGGAAGCTTCCAACCAGAATGACGTGGTCGCGCAGTTGCGGTCTAACGGCTACTTCCCGACAAGTGTCGTTCCCGAAGGCTCAGGACCCAAACCGGTAAAGGGCGCGAAAACGAAAACGGCAAAAGCCATTGTCCCCATCGGCGCCAAGAAAAAAGGGGGCGGCTTCCTCGCCCGGAAATCCGTGGGCACAAAGGTGCTGATGATTTTCACGCGGCAGCTCGCAACGCTGATTGACGCAGGCCTCCCGCTGCTCAAGGGCCTCGGAGTGCTGGCCAAGCAGGAGAAGGATCTCGTGCTGAAAGAAGCGATCAACAACATGTCAGACTCGGTGCAGGGCGGCAGCACCTTCAGCGAGGCGATGGGGCAGCACCCGCGTATTTTCAACCGCCTCTACGTGTCGATGGTGAAGGCCGGTGAAATCGGCGGTGTGCTTGAACTGGTGTTGCAGCGGCTCGCGGAATTCCAGGAAAAGGCGCAGAAAATTAAGAACAAGGTGAAGTCGGCCATGACCTACCCGGTGGTGGTGCTGGTGATCGCGATGATCATCATGTTCTTCCTGCTGACGACGATCGTGCCGAAGTTTAAGGCGATTTTTGACGACATGCTCCAGGGTGCCCCCCTGCCCGGCCTGACGCTGGGAGTGATGGCGGCGAGCGAGTTCATCCAGAGCATGTGGGTGCCGCCGAACCTGTGGTTCACGCTGATTGGAATCTTCCTGGTGGGCCTCGGCTGGTGGTCCCTCAACAACACGGAAAAAGGCCGGAACGGCTTCGACCGGTTTAAACTGAAGATGCCGGTCTTTGGCGATATTATCCGCAAAAGCTCGATTGCACGGTTCAGCCGGACGCTCGGAACGCTCGTAACAAGTGGCGTGCCGATTTTGCAGGCGCTGAACATCACCAAGGAAACCGCGGGCAATGTGGTACTGGCTGATGCAATCAACAAAGTACACGACGCGGTGAAAGAGGGCGAAAGCATCGTGGCACCGCTCGAAGCGAGCGGAGTGTTCCCGCCCATGGTGATTTCCATGGTGGACGTGGGTGAGGAGACCGGCCAGTTGCCGGACATGCTCCTGAAAGTCGCGGAGGTGTACGACGACGAAGTGGACAACGCGGTGGAGAGCCTCACCTCACTGCTGGAGCCCCTGATGATTGTGTTCCTGGCGCTCATTGTCGGAACGATCGTCATTGCGCTCTTCCTGCCGCTGATCGAAATCATCAAACGGATGCAGGGTGGCCCCGGCGGAACCGGCGCCTAAGCGATATTTCATTCGCGAGAAACGAGAACTCAGGTACATTCCATACCATGCGCAAGAAATCCTCCTCAGCATTCACCCTGATCGAGATCATCACGGCTCTGACCATCGTCGTGATCCTCGCAGGAATCGTCGTGAGCATCGCGGGCTATGTGAACACCAAGGCCAACCGCTCACGCGCGCAGGCCGAAATGGCCATGCTATCGAGCGCACTGGAGAGCTACAAAGCGGAGACCGGCGGTTATCCGCAGGATATTTCCAGCACCGGTGCCTTGGGCGCTACCGATAAGTTGCAGCCCAAGGTCCACTTCAATCCGACCAGCACCGAGTACGATAAAGCGAGCGAGTTTCTTTACAAGCAACTGAGTGGCGACAAGACCGGAACAGCTGGATATCCCGATGGCGTGCCGGACGACGGCGAGCCCGTTTACCTCAAGCACTTCGGTGTCGCCGGCGCCCTTGACCTTGTCGAGCAGGCTCGGGTCGCTGCCCGCTTTGCCCGCTGTATCGGCGGCTGGCGTCGACGGCGCGGCAGATTTGCCC
>JAYUWZ010000290.1:0-4210 GCA_043753265.1 Verrucomicrobiaceae bacterium | reverse complement strand
GGGATCGAAAGCGCACAAGCGTTATGGTGGCGGCTGGGTGGGTGCGTGTTTCTTGCGATGTGCGTGCATGGATTTCTGGCTTCATGGAAGCCCATGATCGGGAGTCGATGGAGGTTGCGGAGCACGATCGCTGCGGGCGGGATTCTCTGGATGGCGTTATTCGCGGGAATGTGCGTGGCTGGATCGGTGCACCAGATGGGGTGGCTTTTTGGGTCGAAGGAGCGTTGGGTGGGTTCGGGGCATTGGCTGAGCAGGGGTGCAAACGAATCACGCATGTTTGACTGGGCAGAGTTCGTCGCAAGAGGCCTCAAGAACACTATCGGAAACAAGGATGTATGGTTAAATGAATGGTACGCTCTGAGGGGGCTGGATAGTACGTATGTTTTCCAGGCAAGGGCGACTGGCGAAGGAGACTTGCGGGCAGTGTATGTATGGCCCCGGAAAACGAGCGAGTTTCGCACGCTGGGTGGTTGTGTCGTCAGTGCCTCGGGTGTGGTTACTGCCGAGCCCTACGAGCGCTTTCAAAAACTGTTGGAGGCCGAATGATCAACGAGGGGGAGACAGAATCGACGCAGGTGGAGACTTCGCAATCGCGAGGCGTGATCAGACCATTCATTACGGCTCTGGGCGTGGTGCTCGTCCTGGCATGGGTCTTATTTCCACCGCAGTCCTATGATGGGGTTGCGCACCATTTGTTTCGCATACTGCCTGTGGGATGGTTTACTTTTCTTTCGCGTACGGTTCCGTCCATTTCGATGAGCGGGTCTGCCTTGGGATTGGCCTTTCTGGTGGCGATGGGGGCAGCGATTTTGATTCACCGGCTGGGCCGCTGGGCGAGTGGGAACTGGACGTGGCGAAGTACGGTGGCAGCGACCCTGATACCGCTGGTGCTATTTGGGATTGTGATGAGTGCAGCGGGCACGCAGGCACGCATCGTGGAATTGTCGGAGCGGAAGGGGAGGTATGAGAGGACAGGAGGATCGGCGCTTACGCTCGAGCAATTGCACAAGATTCACGCTGCTGGCGATGAAGATGTCATTGATGCCGAGAGTCAGGGTGGAAAGGTGAAGAAGTGAGGACGGCAGCGAAGGCGTTCAGGATGTGGTGATTTGGGTGGACGCTTGATTTTGGCCAGGTGGAGAGTCAGGATGAGCAATCGTTCAGACGATTGTTGCCTGCTTCATTTGCCCATGAAAACCACCGCTGCTTTTTTGTTACTTGCCCTGTGTCCGCTGATGGCTGCGGAGAAGACTCCTGCGCCGGAGACTGCGACCCAGCTCGTGGACAGGATGATCATGGCGCCGGGGGAGTTTGACCAGATGTGTGATGCGCCGGACCCGATTGATCCGAAGCTGCCGCTGCCGATTTACAAGCTCGTGGCGGATCGGGATGTGCATCTGTCGCCGGAGAATATCGAGGAGCTCAAGAAGCGGCGGGCGGAGGTGGTGCAGGTGCTGGTAAAGCGGCTGGCGGCGTATGATTTTACGAATCAGCCCAAGATGCCGCCGGTGAAGCGCAAGTACAGGGAGGACATGATTGAGGTGTCGGGGATTAACCCGAGGCAGTTGAGCGGGCTGCTCTATGAGATGATTGTGGGGCTGGATGCGGTGGAAACGCTGCCGGAACTTTTGCGACTGGAAGAGCAACTGCGCTCGTTGATTGCGAAGGCGAGCGAGAATAAGAAGGTGACGCCGCCTGTCGTTTATATGGATGGCTACGTTACCATGCCGCGGGGAAAGGACGTGCTGAGCACTCGTGATCAGGCTCTGAGCAAGGGGCGTGTGGTGCAGCGCGAATTGCTCTCGGTGATGCTGCAGTTGCTGCGCGGGCAGAAGTTTGCGCCGCTCATTGAATCGGATATTGAGAAGACTTACGGAATAGCGCTGAAGGCTCTCGTGGCGGAGGATGAGGATTTGAAGGACATCAAGACTCCCGAGGATGCTAAGGCAAAGGGCAAGGAGTGGCTGAAGTTTGATCCGATTCACAATGTGCCGCAGACGTACTTCCGGGAGCAGCCTTCGTTGCCGTTTTCGGCGGAGACGCGGAACCTTGTGCGCGGGCTGGTGGAACAGTATCTGAAGACCGCTCCGAAGAAGGGATAGAAAACGCCCAACGCTGAACGTTCAACGTCCAACGTCCAACGTCCAATGGCGCAAGGCGACGGGATGAAGTGTGTCGCAATGGGAGGCTTCGCGCATTTACGGATAGGGAGCCCACTTTTCTTGCATGGCGTGGGGTGGCTCTTGCATGGTGTGGGAAATGCGCGCGTATCTCGACCTACTCCGGCATGTGATGGACCATGGCCGCTTTAAAAGCGACCGGACGGGGACTGGCACGTATTCGTTGTTTGGGGTACAGGTGCGTTATGACCTGACGGAGGGCTTCCCGCTGGTGACGACGAAAAAGGTGCACTTGAAGAGCATTATCCATGAGCTGCTTTGGTTTTTGCGGGGGGAGACGAACATCGCTTATCTCAAGGAGAATGGAGTGAGGATATGGGACGAGTGGGCGGATGCTGAGGGGAATTTAGGCCGGGTGTATGGCGCGCAATGGCGCGACTGGCGCGGGGCGGATGGGGTGCGGGTGGACCAGATCGTGAATGTCCTGGAGCAGATAAAGAAAAATCCGGACAGCCGCCGGATGATTGTGAGCGCGTGGAATCCCGCGGAGATTGGAGGGATGGCGCTGCCGCCTTGCCATTCACTGTTTCAGTTTTACGTGAGTGAGGGGGAACTGAGCTGCCAGCTTTACCAGCGGAGCGCGGACATTTTCCTCGGGGTGCCTTTCAACATCGCGAGCTATGCGCTGCTGACGCTGATGATCGCGCAGGTGTGCGGTCTGCGGGCGAAGGATTTCGTGCATACGTTTGGGGATTTGCACCTTTACGCGAATCACGTGGAGCAGGCGAAATTGCAGCTCTCGCGGGAGCCTAAGGCGCTACCGGTGATGCGTCTTAATCCAGAGGTGAAGGACCTTTTCGCGTTCAAGTTCGAGGACTTCTCGCTGGAGTGGTATGAGCCGCATCCGGCGATCAAGGCGCCGGTGGCGGTTTGAAAATGCCGAATTACGAATGACGAGTTTATTGGGGGGCATTTTGGCATAAGAATTAGTCCTTAGTGTTGGGCAGATTATGGGTTATTAGGAATCGATACCCGTGAAACTGGGACCCTTCATCCTCTCGACCTCCTTTCTCCTCGCAGCGTTTGTGCTGGAGGCTGCTGCTCCTCTTTCGCCAGCACAGGTGGAGTTTTTTGAAAAACGCATCAGGCCGATTCTGGCGGAGCATTGCTTGGATTGCCATGGGGATAAGAAACAGAAGGGCGGGCTGCGGCTGGATTCGCGGGCGGCCTGGGAAGCTGGCAGCGACAGTGGGAAAGTGATCGTGCATGGCAAGCCGGAGGAGAGCCTTTTCATGACGGCGGTGAAGTATGCAGATGATGATTTGCAGATGCCCCCTAAGGATAAAGGCGGGAAGCTGCCAGCGGCGGATATCGCGGCGCTGGAGCAGTGGATTCGCGATGGCGCGGCGGACCCGCGTGAATCGGAGACGCGCATCGCGGGGATGAATGAAGCGGAGGCGAAGGCGTGGTGGGCGTTTCAGCCGGTGGCGCAGTCAAAGGGCAGGTCCGTGGATGAATTTATCGACGCGAAGATTGCGGCGGCGGGAGTGAAGGTGGCGGCGCCTGCGGATGCGCGCACGTTTGTGCGGCGGATCACTTTTGATCTCACGGGCCTGCCTCCGAAGCCTGCGGAGATTGCGGCTTTTGAAGCAGCGGCGGCGAAGGATCGTCCGGCTGCGGTGAAGGAACTTGCGGAGCGCCTGCTGGCGTCTCCGCACTATGGCGAGCAGTGGGGGCGGCACTGGCTGGATGTGGTGCGGTATGCGGATTCGCTCGATGAGCGTGGCACGGGTGGCGATGGAGACATCCTGGATTCGTGGCGCTACCGGGACTGGGTGGTGGAGGCTTTTAACAAGGATTTGCCATACGACCAATTCATCACCGACCAGATCGCGGGCGATGTGCTAGCGGCGGAGACGTGGGACCCGGCGAAGATGACAGCCACGGCGATGTACGCGATCGGTAACTGGGGGAATGGCGATGCGGACAAGGAGAAGGTGTACACGGACATTGTGGATGATCAGATCGACGTGACTGGGCGGGCATTCCTGGGGCTCACTCTGGCTTGCGCGCGGTGCCACGACCACAAG
>JAYUWZ010000289.1:0-8882 GCA_043753265.1 Verrucomicrobiaceae bacterium | reverse complement strand
GTAACTTGGCCGCATTAATCCCGGAAAAAGCGATGTCCGATGTCCGGTTCTAGGGGTAGAAAGCACTTTGGCCGCCTCGCGGGCGGCTTTTTAAAGTGGACAGATTACGCCTTTTTAATGCTCTGCGAGCAATGAATCGGGCGCGGCCTCGTGGCCTTGTAGAACTGAAGCCCCCGCATCTCGGCGTGGGGCTGTGAAATCGTGGCCTTGCACGGGCTGTGCATGGCGTGTGCGCGGTGTCTGCATGGCGACTGCCGGCGTGGCCTCCTGGAGGGTGAGCGGACGGGTTGCGGCCTTGGCTGGCTTTGTGGCCTGTAGAGCCTCGGCAAGCGCAAGGTCTGAATCGGCAAGAGACTCGCGCCACGCCTGCTTGATGTCCGCCGTCGTCGGCACGTCGCGCCCCGCTTTGCGCGCCACGTAGGCAGCGCACTTGAAAAGTGCCTCGATGCCCTGCAACCCCTTGGCCGAGGCGCTGGCGTAGTTCACGAAAATATCGAGTGCCCTTTCATCCGCTGTGGGATGGTAAGTGAGGGCAACGGCGCGCAAATCCACGGATGGCAGGCTTTCGGGGAGCTTTGTATGCCTGACAATGCGGCCCGTGAGCTGCGCATCACTCCACCCGTTTGCCTTTACAAATGTTCGTTGGCTCGTGGCAAATTGGGGCGTGGAAACCAGCGCAACAGGAACGCCCTGATTGACCAATTCGCATAGTATCCAGTTGAGCCGATAGGGTGCCGTCACCCGCGAGGATGTGCGCGGCCAAGCATAGTGCGCTTCATCGAAAATCAGCATGAGGTCGCCACCCTTGAGCGCGTCCGCAATCTTCTCTCTGAGATCGACAGTCTTATAGGCGCGGCTGCTACCGATGCCGAGGGCATCCGCAATCACCCGAAAGAAAGAGGTTTCGTCGCCTGTGGGAGGGACTTGGACGTACCGAGCGCGGCCTGGGTGCCGGAATGTCCATTGATCCACGGCAAAGGTCTTTCCGATACGGGAATTGCCGCTAACCGTCACAAGGCATTTGCCCTCAAGGCAAAAATCGAGAGCATCGTGAATCTGGCTGCCGATGCTTGTCACCACGCCTTCGCCAGAGCGGGCCGCGATCCATTCCTCCATTGCGTAATGCAATGCCTCCATCAGTTGCGGCAGAAACCAAACTCCCTTGGCAAGGTCGATGGCGGGATTCAGGCAAGCCTGCTGGAATATCCACTGAGTGAGCGTGAGCTTTTCCTTGCGGTAAGTGTCCACTTCCAAAGTTTCATCCGCTGCGGCCCTTATGCACGCCTCCTGCATTGCCTCAACTGGAGTGGGGGAATAATTGTAGTCGCTCGGCGTTATGCGGCCTGGAAAGAAAAGATGATCGAAGCAGACGCCAATCCCCTCGTCCCCATCCTCCGGCCCGGAGCGGCTGGGGGGATTATAGTCTGCCCCTGGAATACGGATTCCAGCGGCACCAAATTCGGCGTGTATTTCCTGCACCTCGGCGGCGCTGTAAATACGCCCGGCCTCGGTGCCGAGGCGCTGCATGGTGAGGGTTGCGAAACGCTGCGCCTGGCGCTCGAAAATGCCCTGCACCAATTTCTCCAGTTCGCCGGGCGCGTGGGAGATTTTCTGAATGAACCAGATCACCTCCCGCTGCTTTGGGCAGTCCACCACGGAAAGGCGGCGGGCCACGCAATTTGCCAAGAGCCCGCGCTCAAGCTCGGCGCTGCTCATATATCGCTCTTGGCGGAAAGCGGTGTCCTCTGCGGCGTGGCGTGTTTTCATTTAATCTTCCTCCTCCATGAGTTTCGCAAATTTCTCGATCGCCTCGGCGCGGGTTTCGCTCACCGTTTCGGGTACTGCCATTCCGATGCGCTGCGCGGCTGCTGTTGCCCGCCGTTTGTTTTTCCGGCCCTGAGTTACCCCCGCCCGCACCTCGGCCTCGCTGGTGGCGAGCTGCTCGGCGGTGGCAGCCGTGGCGGCGTCCACCATCGTTTGCCGGAAGTGCGGCCGCCGCATAAAGTACTCTGAGAATTTGGGGACAAGAGAGCGATACAGCGCCCGCGCATAGCCATTGTGCGCGGCGTTCTCCCCCTCGGCCTGCGCAATAAGTTCTGCGGGGGCATCCATGCCCGGCACCATCGTTGAACGTGCCACGGAGAAAACCTTCCCGGATTGCGGATCGCGCACGCCCAAAATTTCGGGGTGCTCGTAATTGAAAAAGGCTTCCACCTCGCGGCCCTGGAGTGCCCCGGTTTCCGGGCTCTTGTAGGTGAATCGCTGGCGCCGATCCAAAAAGGTGATCCCGTTGGAGCCGATGCGCACGCGCTTCACTTCATTTGCAAGCAAGTGCCTGGCACTGGCCGGGAGGCGCACAACGGGCTCGTTTCCAAAGTAGGTTTCATATCCTTCTTTCGGTGAAATGCCGGGAAGGTATTTTCCGCCCTGGGGCTCGTTGTTGTACTTGTCGAAAATTTCCGAAAGCCTTTGCGCCCATTGGTCGCGATTGAGGAAGTATTTTGCCGGGTGCTCATGGCCTGCTTCCACGAGCTGAATGTGCTTTCTCAGGCGCTCGTATTTGTCCGCCACCTCATTGCGTCCGCAATAGCCGGGCTCGGCCTCGAGGTAATTTTGAATGGAGCCGAAAACGCGCTCGATCACTTTGCCCCGTGGTAGCCGGGCATGAGTGAACCGCACCCCAAAGGCGCGAAGTCCTTTTTCCGTCTCAGCGGTGGGTGCTGCATTGCCCGTGAGAATCTTTGCCCTCCATGAGCCATTTTCAAAGGCAAAGCCTTTCCTCGGCAGCCCATAGCAATCGTGAACCTCTGTGATCAGGTTGCGGATGTGCCAAGCGTTGTAATGGCTGCCCGTATTCTGCCCCGCGCTGATGAGCACAAAGCCGAGGATGTACGTTGAGCGTACGTCGATCATTGCGAGCACCTGGCCGCGCATGAGGCGCACGCCCTCCGGTGTGTCCTCCCAATAGTAGTTTGGCAGTGTCACATCGTCGCCCTGTTGCCAATCGCCCGCGTTGTAAGCGGTGGGATCGCGCTCGATGTATGCCCCGCCGAGCTTGGCCTTGCGCGGGCCGCGCATGTGATCCTGGAGCAACGCTGCATCGTATTTTAGCTCGTTGCGAATTGCCCGTGGCACGTGGGATTTATCGGCGGGATTCTCGATCGTGCGCATAGCCGTTTCCAGCGAGAGCGCCCCGGCCTTGCGTGCCTCGCGAAAGCCTTGGGAGATTCCGCCGCCAAACTTCACAGCGAACGCGAGAGCGGTTTGCTTGTCCTCCGGGGGCATGAGGCGGCGGCGCGCTGCGCCAGCCTCGGCGCGCTTGTCCTCAATCGCGGCAGGCACGCGCCCGCCCGCGATCCAGCGGTCCCGCTTGTCCTTGAAAAGTTCCTGCAATGCCTCGCGGCTTTTGGCGAGGTAAGGCGCGTGGATGAAAAGGAACTGCACCACCTCGCGGCGGGCGGCCTTGTCCTTGATTCCCGCTGCGATCAATTCCTCGCACCGCTCAAAAGCATGTTGCCACAGAAGGCACTTCTCCGCCGCCGTAGGCTGCATGGGAGTGGCAAAGGAACGAATCAACCCGGCAAGCTCGGCGTGGTCCGCCCGGAGCTGCGCGGCTGCCACGGTGGCGGGCGCGACCTTTGCGCGGGCATTGTCGCCGAGGTAGATTTCCAGCCGCCCAAAGTCTCCGGAACTGCCAGCGCGGGCGAGCGTGCGATCCAGTAGGCGCTGCCACTGCTTTTCAGAAATAGGAAAGCCAAACGCGGCTTGATAATCTGCCACGCCCCGGCGGCGGAATTCCCCGATCGGCATTTCCTCCGCGATCCGGGCAATCGTGCGGGCGAGGGCGGTGCGTAGTTTGTCCGCCTTATCGAGAAAGCTTTGCTCGCAGTCTGCAAGGGCAATGCGCGGCTGCCACAAGTCCACCTCTGCATTGAGAAGGTGAGAGACATCCCGGAAACCATAGTCGCTTGCGCGCTTCAAAAGCTTTGCACGCCAATCCTCCGGCATCTCGGCAAACGTCCAAGCTTTCGCGAGCTGTCCGCGCTCGGCCTTGGCGCTGCTCGCAATCGACGCGAGGCGCATGCGTACCGCCCGCCCGCTGATTCCCAACGCCGCGCCGATTGCCTCGCTTGTGTGGAAAGCCTCCCCGCTCATGCGTCCTCCCGGTTTGGGCCGCCGTGGCGGATGTGTGAGGCAAAGCGCCCACGGAAGGTGAGCGAGAATTCAAAGAGGGGATCAAGGGCGTGGCGCGTGTCTGCCTTGGACACTGTTTCACAGGTGAGGTGAATCGGGCCGCCGTCTTTCGCCAAGGCCCCCCCCAGCACCTCTTTGTAGTCTGTGACGTGCCCAAACTTACTGACCGCTTCCACGAGCTGATCCATGAGTGCGCGGGCGATTTCTTCGGGATGCGAAGTGCGGCTGATAGTCACGCCGCTGGCGGGTGTCAGTCCCTCATCGAGCATGTGATCCACATCCTGCGCGCCGAGTTCGTTGGCGGTGTCGTGCAGTTTCTTCTGCCACTCAAAAGGGAGTTGCTCGATTTCCCACGCCTTCACGGGCTGCGCGGGCTTGGCCTTTGTTCCCGCCGGTACGCCAGCAAGGCGCTTGAGCACCCATGCCTTGCGAAAGCCAAGGGCGGCGGCGATCTGGGCGGCGGTGTAAACGGGTGCGCTCATTGTGCGGCTGCGGCTCCCTTCCGTTTGGCTGCGTATGCCCGCGAGCGAATCGTGATCACGAGCTGCACCAATTCACGATCCGTGCAGTGCTCGATCCCGTGTCCGAACTTATCGCGGGCGATGGCCTCGGCGTAGGCGGCGGGCTTGTCTGCGAGGGCGAGGGCCGCGCCGAGGTTGTGAATGTTCCGGCGCTTCGTCTCGCCTGTTTCGCGGAGTGCGGTTTCAAACTCCTGCACGTCCAATTTCGCGAGCATTTCAAAGCGGCGCTTGATCGGGAGGTAGTCGTCATTGCAAGCCCCGCGCAAGCCCGCTGCACCGCAAGCGGTTTCCACGTGCTCTTGGCGGAAGGTTTCCAGCGTGCCGGGCTTGCCTTGCACTTCCCACGCTTTACGGGCGAGCTGGCAGAGGGCGGCTTTCTGTTTGGCGGTGAGCATCACGGCTTCACCGCCTTTCCCGGTTGCCCCGGCAAGCAGCCCCGCCGAGAGCTGCCTGCCGAGGTTTCCCGATGCCGACTCACGGCATCCAACACACCTGAAATCTTTTGCCCTGCCGCTTCCTCTATCGCAGCGAGCGCCTTGCGGCAGCTTGTGGCCTCCACCATCGCCACGGCGGCTTTGCATTGGGTCGTCTTGTCTCCCTTGCGCGCAAGGTGGAGCAAGAGCCCCCGGCGGGAAAAGAGGCGCTCGCGGCGGAGGGTTTTCTTGCGCGATTCGATCTCTCCACCTTGCACTAATCGGTTTAGAAAATCGTCATTGCGGCCAATCATCGCGGCGGCCTTTGTGGTAGGCAGCCATTCAAAGCGGGGCTGTAAACAGTCCGTCACAGTAACGGGCCGCACTCTCTCCCGCCCGGCTGCGGCCTTTATAGAGCGGAGCAACCCCAGCACTTCTACGGAATTGATCCATGCGGTCGCGGCACGTTGAAAATCCGAGGGCAGGGTTTCATGGGAGGCTGCAAGGAAATGCTCAAGCCCAGTCCGCCCGTACATATAGAGCGCGTAGTTTCCCAAGCTGCGATCGTACGTAGAGAGCGCACCTTGTGCGCCGAGCTTGGCGAGGGTGTCCCCGTCGATCCCGAGAATTTTCGCGGCGAACTTTGCGCGGAGCCATGCGCAATGTGCGGGGGGCATGAGGTAAGAAAATTCCCGAGCGACGAGCGCCTGGCTTTGCCACGTTTGCAGCTTTGGCGGGGTGTAGAAGATCGCCCTTTTCATGCCTTGGGGTCAATTTCACGCGGTGCCGGGGTTTGCACGCCTGCTGCATTCCGCTGCACATCGCGTGGAACAGCCTTGCATTTGGCTTTTGACGCCTTGCGAGGGTCAATGGTGCGGACAAGGGGTTCCAAACGCGCCACGGGCTTGCGGCTGGGGCGCGATGGCCGCGAGATTACCACGGGCATTTTCGAGATGGTGCGGGGACGGCTCCAAAATGCGGAGAGGGCAGCGGGCGAAGTGACAACGCCGAGCCGTTGCCGGGCCATCGCCACCACCACGGGCATCTGCTTATAAGGATCAGCAGGCCACGCCGCGAGCAGCGCACGTTGCGCGGCTGGCAGTGTCCGCAATCCGGGTTGTGGTGCGCGGCGTGGCATAGTCTATCCTCCGCCTTGGCCAGCGGTGCGCGTGTTGGCGTTCGCCTTGGCGGTTGCGGTGGTGAGATTCGCGGAGGCGGCGTTCATCTTGGCCTCGATGGTTTTGAGATAGGTCGCGAGGTTCCCCGTCATAGTGCTGGTTGCGGTCGCGGCGGCCTGCGCGGCTGCGGCTACGTCGCCACCGCCTTGCGGGGCTTGGGCAGCAGGAGCGGGCGGACGAACGGGCGCGGCCTCGCGGGACGTGGGGCGGCTTTCGCGTTTGAAGCGATCCAGCGGGGATTCGTTTTCCGACGATGAAAACTCACGCGGGCGGAGGCGCTCATTGCCTGCCTTGTCCTTGCGGGTAAAGCCCTTGGCCGCGTTGTCGAAAGCATCCCCGCCGCCGCCGTCGCGGTTTGCCTGGTCCACAATATCCTTCAGCGTGGCTTGTGCGTTTTTGCCCTTCCCGAACTTCTCCAGGAATGCTTCGGACTTACCTTGAATCTCTTCCGCGCTCTTTTCCTTTTGGGCGGCGGCTTTCTCGTCGTCTTTCTCGATGTTGGCGACGGCCCGGCGGGCTGCATTGGTGGCCTTGTCAAGAATATCCACGGCGGCGTCCTTGAAGTCCTCCGCCAGCCCGTCGCCAAAGTCTTTACTGTCCTTGATTGCGTCCCCCGCATTCTTCAAGGCAGCGCGGATCAGCGCCTTGGAAGCGTCCTTGATCTCATCGGCAAGCGCCTGGCCTGCGGCAGTGTCCTCACTGTCTGCCTCGATAACGATCTTTGCGATCTGCGCATCGAGCGTCTCTTTCTGCTTCTTGATGATCGTGAGCTGAGCCTCTGCGGCGTCGAGCTGGGGCTGGATGATTTTCTCCTGCGCGGAAAAGCGATCGACACGCTGCTGGGCTTCCACGTCTCCCATGGCGCGGGCGGCATAAGCATCGCCGGGCTTTACCCCCTCGCCAGCCTTTTTCAGTGCGGCCTTGAGGCGGTCGCGCTCCTCTTTTAGCGCCTCCTCTTTGGCGGTCAGGACGGTGTCTTGCTCCTCAAACTGGATGCGCGCTTTTGCCCGTGCGGCATCTGGCCCGGTGATCTCTCCCTTGGCCTCGGCCTTGTCCACCTGCGCGCCTGCAAGTTGCGCGTTTGCTTGGGCGAGATTTTGGAAAGCGGTGGTGACGGCCTCGGCCTTGGTCTTTTGGGCGGAAAGCGAGGTATTCAGCGCATCCACGGCGGCCTTGGTTTCCTTCGTGGCCTGCTCGGCCTGCTGGTGGGCTTGCACCACCATGGCCTCTACGCGGGCGGCTGCTTCCGCTGCTGCCTTGTACTCCTCCAGCTTCTTTTTGGCCGCCTCCAATTGCTCCGTGCTGGGGGCAAACCCGAAAAGCTGATTGATGAAACCAAGGGACTTGGTGCCCACGGTGCCAACGGCGCTGATTGCGTTGCCGAGCTTGCCCGTTACGCCATCGTAAAACGCGCCAATGGCCCCGGTCATCGTCTCGTTTTTCTGCGCATACGAGACAACTCCCCTCTCCGCCAATTCGGTCGCAGCGGCGATGCGCTCGGCCTCCGTGGCACCTTCCTTGAGGGTGATGCCATACTGCTTTAGCTCCTGCCCCGAGCCCTTGAGGGCTTTGCCAAACAGCTCCGCCGCTTGCGCCGCGTCGCCATCCTTGAAGAGTTCCAGCTTGCCGAGCAGCTCCGCGTGTTTACTTGCTTCCTCTGCGCTGATTCCAAACTTGCGCAGCGCCACCTCGGCGCGATCGTTCTCCGCCACTTCTCCCATGGCATCGCTGAAAACTTTCATCCCGGCGGCAGCCGCGACCGCGAGGGGCCCGGCCTTACCCATGGAAGCCGTAAGCCCTCCAAACATTCCCCCGCCACCGCTGCCGCCGCCCTTTTCAGATGCTTCCTTGGCAGCCGTGCCCACGCCCTTGAGAGCCCCCGCCACCTTTTGGGCCTCGGAGACAGCGGCACCCGCGCCCTGTACTACAATGTTTAAGCCGAGGGTATTTCCAGACATGGCCTTATTTCAAACCAGCCTGCTCCCAAATGACTCCCCCGGCGGCGAGCTTGTCCAAGTGAAGGATTAGGAATTCCGCGTGGGTCGCTTCCGTACCCTCTGCGATATAGGCGCTTTGGCGATACAACCATAGGGCAAACGCGTTGGCTGCGCCGCTTTGCTGGATCATGCCGTTCATCTCGTGTTCATCCCGGCAGACCGGGGCGAGAATCTCGCGGAGCTGGGGCTTGATTTGACCACCAAGCGAGCCGAGCGCGCCCTCGATGCCGTTGGTGACTTCGCTCACCACGAGGGCCAACTCCCTGCGATGCGGCGCTACTTCGGAGAGGGCCTCTGCGGATGCCTTCCGCAAGTCGGAGATTGCCGTCTCCGTGTCGCGGTCGATTCGCAGTGCTTCCGCGCGATTCTTGGCCTTGGGTGGCGCGTAGTTCTCCGCCTGCTGGAGATAGTCCGCCGCTTCTTTTTCGCCCGCTTTTACTTTGCGGAGAGCCTTCTGGATTGCGCCTTTCCAGCCTTGGAGTTGCTCCTGCAAGGCCGGGGTGAGTTCGAGTGTGATTTTGATCATGGTGTTTGCTTTGGTTTTGTTGGCTGAGAATTGGCGACCGCCGTGATCCCGAG
>JAYUWZ010000288.1:0-4222 GCA_043753265.1 Verrucomicrobiaceae bacterium | reverse complement strand
GTGGGGAATCCATCCGCCCGCGCCCTTGCCTCCCAAGCCGACCGTTCAGTGCCCGGTACTCGTGGATCCCAAGCCAGTGCTTGCAATTCCGGCTGGCGGCTCAGAGCCCCCGTGACGAACGCGCCGAATTCCGCGCGGCCCACCTCGGCTCGCGCAGCATAGAGTGATGAAATGGCGTGGAGCACCTCCATGGAGCGCGTGACCTGCCCGCGCAGCACCTCCATGCGGTCGCGAGCGATTTGCCGCACATCCTCACGCAGTTCGCGTTCCTCCACCTCGCGCAGCACTCCTGCCATTACCAGCGACAGAGCCACGCCCAGCACAAGTGCTAGGATCGCCGGTGCCCGGCGTGTCGACTGGTAAGCGGTTGCCGCGGCCACGCGGCGCGAGTCAGCACGGGCTATGCCATTGGGGGGAGTACGGCCTGCGAGGGGCTTGGGCAAAGGGATCACGTCATTGTCAGTTTCCGCAGGGCGTCGCGGAGCCTGTCGAGAAATGTCCACAGCGGCGAACATCGTTCACCGAGTCTGCTTGGCGCCCGGATACTGCCTGCGAGCTGTTGCAGATGCTTGCGAACGCAACAACTGCAACAGTTCGCGACCACTTTTCCAGTCAGCTTGTCCGATACTTTAAAATTTTAAACCACTGTTGGAAAGCGCTTTGCGACTTGATCCCAATTCATGGCACGCGGCGGGCTAAAGCGGCACACGGCACAGTGCCATCGGACTGCTTTTCCATATTCCATGAAAACCAACGGTCAAACCGCGCCCGTCACCGTCGAAGCCGAACCGTATCCTTTCGAATTTACGCCCGCGCACACCGCGCTGCTCATCATCGACATGCAGCGCGACTTTCTCGAGCAGGGCGGCTTTGGCGAAATGCTCGGTAATGATGTCTCGCAACTCCGCAGGACCATCGAGCCGAATATGCGCCTGCTCGCCGCCTGGCGTGCCGCGGGGCTCACGGTGCTGCACACGCGCGAAGGGCACCGGCCCGACCTCGGCGACCTGCCGCCTGCCAAGAAAATCCGCGGCCGCAGCAAAACGAGCATCGGCGATGTGGGGCCTATGGGACGCATTCTCGTGCGCGGGGAAGCCGGACACGACATCATCCCCGAGCTGTATCCGCTGCCCGGCGAGGCAGTGATCGACAAACCGGGCAAGGGTGCCTTTTTTGCCACCGACCTGCAGGCCATCCTTCACAATCGCGGAATCACCAGCCTCGTGGTTACCGGAGTGACCACGGAGGTCTGCGTGAACACCACGGTGCGCGAGGCGAATGATCGCGGCTACGAGTGCCTCGTGCCGTCGGATTGCGTGGGCTCGTACTTCCCCGAGTTTCAGGAGATGGGCCTGAAGATGATTAAGGCGCAGGGCGGCATCTTTGGATGGGTTTCCGATTCCGAGACCCTGCTCGCCGCGCTCGCCGCCTATTCCCCCGCCGCTGCTGTTTGAAATTTCGTCACCCGGAACAACCGCCAACGCCAACCACTATGAACACTGCCAAACCCAAACTATGGGTCCCCGGAGATTGGAATGCCTTCTTCGGCTTTGGGACCAACATCCTCGTGAACCTGCTCACGCTCACCGCGCTCCTGCGGTTTGTGTTGAAGATGCCGGATGATCTGATTTTCGGCAAAATCCTGCCAGCCACGGGACTCATGCTGTGCCTCTCCACGATGTACTACGCATGGCTGGCCTACCGGCTCGCCAAAAAAACCGGACGCAACGATGTGTGCGCGCTGCCCTCGGGCATCAGTGTGCCGCACATGTTCGTGGTCACCTTCGTGATCATGCTGCCCATCAAGCTCACCACAAACGATCCGGTGAAGGCCTGGGAGGCCGGGTTGACGTGGGTTTTCATCCAGAGCTTTGTGCTCATGGTGGGTGGGTTTGCGGGCAATATCATCCGCAAGATCACCCCGCGCGCCGCACTGCTCGGTACTCTCGCGGGTGTCTCCATCACTTTCATTTCGATGAAGCCCGCATTGGAAATGATGATGACGCCGATCATCGGTTTTGTGTGTTTCACCATCATCCTGCTGAGCTGGTTTGGCGGGGTGAAATACAAGGGTGTTCCGGCGGGCCTCGTGGCCATTGCCGCAGGCACGCTCATCGCATGGATATCGACCGCGTTTGGGCATCCCTTTGGCGGCATGTCAGTGAAGGGCCTCACGGATTCTGTCGCCAACTTCGGCTTCAGCCTGCCCATGCCGGTGTTCGGCCATGTGTTCGGAGGCTTTGAGTTTCTCGGCATCCTGCTCGTCACCGCGATTCCCTTTGGCATCTACGATCTCGTGGAAGCCATCGACAACGTGGAGAGCGCGGAGGTCGCCGGCGACTCATACCCGACGATCAAGGTGCTCACTGCTGATGGCGTAGTAAGTCTCATCGGCTGCATGATGGGCAACCCCTTCATCAATGCCGTGTATATCGGCCACCCAGGCTGGAAGGCGATGGGGGGGCGCATCGGCTACTCTGCAGCAACCGGCATCCTCGTGATCGCGTTATGTTGGTTTGGCCTTATCTCGGTGATGCTCGCACTCGTCCCCACCGTGGCGATTCTGCCAATCCTGCTTTACATCGGCATGCTCATTGGGTCGCAGGCCTTCCAGGAAACTCCAAAGGCGCATGCACCCGCAATCATCCTCGGTCTCGCGCCGCACATGGCCGCGTGGGCCGTGGTGATGATCAATGGTTCACTGGCCGCAGCCGGCACCATCATGCCTGCATTGAGCCCGGAGAAAAAGGACGCGCTGCTCGCTGCCATGAAAAACGAGGGTGTGCTGTATCACGGTCTCGAGGTGCTCGGCGGCGGCTCCATTCTCGGCGGCCTCATTCTCACTTCGATTGCGGTATTCATCATCGATCGGAACTTCTTCAAGGCTGGGGCATTCGCCGCATCGGGCGCGGTGCTCACGTTCTTTGGGTTCATGCACGGCGAGCGCATTGGAGTGGCACAATCGCCCCTCATGGCCGTGAGCTATCTGTGTGTGGCTGGCGTACTCTTTGCCTGCGCAAAGATGGTCACGGTTCCCGCCCGCAAGCCGGAACCCGAGGAAGAGGGCACTCATCTCCCCGCCGCAGTTCCCGCCGAGTAGGAACTATGCCCCGGAGGCAGCGAATCGCGTGGTGTTTCGTGCGCTCGAGATGGGTAGCGAATTGACTTGGAGCAAGACCTCCGCGGCGAGCCACCGTTGTTTGTTTTCAACAAAACATTAGATCAGGTGCACCTTCACATCTCCAGTCCCCCCAAGATCCCTGCTTGAAGGGCCGGGTGTGAGGGGGATGGGGGTACCGCCGAGGAAGAAGCCGCCGATTTGCTGGGCTACGAAGCCGAAGTGGTCGTTCGGGTCGGTGGAGCCGGTGACGGTGCCGCCGATGCGGATGGAGGCGATTTTGGCGGTCGTGGCGGTGCCTGCGGCGATGATGGTATCGTTGGCGTCACCGAATTTCGTGTTGCCGGAGGCGGTGTTTTTGGCACCGGCGACGAGGGTGGATGCGATCCAGTTGCCGCCCACGGCGACCTTGCCGATTTGCGCGTCGCCATTGATGGCCGCGCCGCTGGTGTCGTAGCCCGCGAGGATGCGGAGGAGTTCCACATTGCCGCTGATGCTGATGCTGCCGATGGCCACATCCTTGCCCTTGCCGGGCACTGTCTGCCCCTTTGCGCTGATGATGATGGGCACGATGCCCTGGCCGGAGTCGTCGCCCCCGCTGATGCTGCCGCGGATGGTGATGGAGCCGATGTCGCGCGCGGCGCTGATGGAGGCGGAATCGACCATCGAGCCCGTGCCCATTGCGTTTTTGCCGAAGGCGGTGATGGAGCCGCCGATCACGAGTTTGCCGAGCTGAGTGACCTCGATCGCTGCGGAGCCGTTGATCGAGCCCGCGCCGCTGAGCGAGCCCCCAAAGATGTCCCCGACAATGGAGAGCATCTTGATGCTGGAGGCGGTGATGAAGCCGCTGTGGGTGAGCGAGCCCGCACTGGTGGAGCCGCCCGCAAAAGACCCGCCGATGGTGAGCGTTTTGATATTGCGCGCGGAAATCATCCCCGTGTCCTGGATGGTCAAATTGGGAGTATTGGCCCCTGCGAGCGTGCCGCCGATGGCGAGCGTGCCGATGTCGTCCGCGGAGATGAATCCACTGTTGTTGCCGCTGCCGCCAAAGACGTCGCCAGCAATGGTCAGTTTCAGGATGTTGCCCTCGCTCACGATCGCGCC
>JAYUWZ010000287.1:0-4222 GCA_043753265.1 Verrucomicrobiaceae bacterium | reverse complement strand
GCAGGATACATGCATCTGCGGAGCTGCTGCGGCCGTCGGATGCCCAACCGTTTTGATTGGAGGCTGATGATGAACGGAGAAAACGCGCCATTTTTTGGAAGAGGCTGGGCATTCCCGCCCACCTTCACACGCGGCTCTCGTGGCGCGCTGATGGTGAGTGGACTGGAGGATATTGAACAAAGCCTGCGAATTTTGCTCAGCACAGGGCTGGGTGAAAGATTGCTCAACCCCACGTATGGCTGCGATCTGCGGCGGTTTCTTTTCGAGCCGATGGATACCCAGAACATCGCGCGCATTCGCGATGCGGTGGAGACTTCCATCCTGTACCATGAGCCGCGCATCCGTCCGGAGCGCGTGACCATTCAGGATCGCTCGGTGGAGGGCATCATCGCCATTCACGTGGAGTTCACGCTGCGTAGCACGAACTCGCGGCACAATGTGGTCTACCCGTTTTACAAGAATGAGGGAACGGAGGTGCCGAAGTGATCCCCACGCGGAGCCGGCATCCTCTCCTGCGCGATGGCACCAGCCAGGGCGCGCGCGAAAACGCGCACCTGAATCCCTCGCAGGGATTGCTCGACGATCGCAACCTCGCCCGCCTGCTCACCACCGCAATCCAGGCGGCCGAGTTGGTCAAATATGTGGGCCTCGACAACAAACCCGACGGGACGTGGCGGGACTTCATCGCGGAAACGGTGCCGGCGGCGCTTGCCAGTCTCTCGCTGCAATCCGCGCGTGATTTGGAGCGGGAACTCGCGGCATCGAAACCGCCCGCGCCGACGGATGCAGCGCTACTGCCGAGGACGGAGCTCCTGCTGAAACTGGTGCTCGAAATTGCTGATTCGTGGCGCGTGTTCAAGCGGGGAGGCTCGCCCTTCACTGAATTCATCGAGCGGCTCATCTCGCACGATCTCGTGCCGGCAATTCAGGTGCTGCTCGCGAGCGCCACTGCGGCGCATCTGGTAAAATGGAAGGTCTCGCAAGCAGTGCTCGCCTCGCAACCGTGGGGAATCACGGTGCCCGCAGTCCCTGCAATCAACGACATCATCGCCACGGAGGGGGGAATTGAAAATCTGGCATCGGTGCTGGTGCGCGTGCGCGGAGTGATGTCTGCAGAAGCACAGGCCCGGCTGGAATCTGGAATCGCGGACTCAGGCAACCAGCCGCCACACATCGGTCTGGTGCTGGCCTTTCTGGAATTGTTCAAGGTTGCGCAGGAGGGACTCGACGACCTCGTCCGCCGTCATCTGGAATTTTACTACACGCGGAAGCTTCTCATCCAGCGGCATCCCGCGTTGATGGACCGGGCATTTGCGATATTCCAGCCGGTGAAAGGAGCGGCCCCGCAGGTGGTGCCCAAGGGCGCGCTGCTCTTTGCGGGCAAGGACGCAGGGAAGGCGGAAATGCACTTTGGGCTCGTACGGGATATCTCCGTGAATTCCGCGCGCGTAGCGCAACTTCGCAGCACCCACATCCGATCAACGGATGGAGCCATGCTCCATGCGACCAAGGCCGACTCGAGCGACGGACTGGGACAGGAGCCCGCGCCGGAGCAGGGGTGGCGGCCCATGGGGCATGAAGCCCTGCCGCGCGGCAGGCACGGTCTGGCGATCAGCGCGCCGATCCTGAGACTGTCGGGGGGGACGAAGACGGTGACCATCGCTTTTCAACTTGCCTCAGCGGGAGGGCTTCCTGCCAGCGTTCCAGACGAGATTGTCTCCGTGCGCTACACGGGTCCCAAAGGCTGGGTCACCGTTCCCAATGCCAGCCGCAGCCTCATGCTGGTTGCCGATGTACTCACGCTCACTATCACCGGACTCGATGCGGGGCAGATATTCGCCGGATATGTGGAGAAGACGCATGCGAGTGGCTACGCGACTCCATTTCCCGTGGTGGAGATGGAAGTGGCAAACACCTCCACCTCGCTGCGCGGCGACATCTTCAGCGGGCTGGAGATTCGCCACATTACGATCACCTGTGCAGTAGACAACGACCCGCACCTTATCCTGGCCAACGACAATGGGGCGATCGATGGCGCGAAACCATTCCAGCCCTTTGGCCCTGCACCGGTTTCCACGGTCGAGACCCGCACCGGCTCCAGTTTCTATGTGGGCAGCCGAGAGATTTTCTCCAACCGGCTCACCCGGCTCATACTGCTGCCCAAGTGGAAGGACGTGCCGGAGGATGAAAACGGCATAAAGATTTACCAGTTTTTGGGCGAGAACATGACGGCCATTGCCCGGGAGAACCTTCAGTTCATTCAGCAAGAGTCTCAACAGGAAGGGTTCCAGTCGGAAGCGGCCGACCAGCCCTCAATTCAAGTATCCACGGGCGGGAAAACCGGCATCGACATGACCGAAATGGTGGCATTCCTGCCTGTGATTACGCGTAATTCGCAACTCGATGCCTACAAGGTGAGCGCGGATTATCTGGACCTCGGTGAATGGAAACAGATCGCACCGGGTGAGGTGCCATTGTTTGGGCCGAACATCACGTTGACTCGTGTGCAGGAATTCAATGCCATGCCCGACCTGGCGCCCTTCACACGGCCCACGCAGGGCCAGTTGCGCGGGTTTGTGCGCCTCACACTCACCAAGCCAGCGGATGCATTCGGGCATGCCACTTATTCGAGGCGGGTGGGGGACCTTGTGCTCGCTGCTGCGAAGGGAGACGGTACGGTGCCAGCGCTGCCGCCGCCTCCCGTTTCGCCCACCATGGCGGAGATCAAGGCGCACTGGACAGCAGTGGCGGAGTGGGACGTCGTCACGGGCACGAATGAAGGCATCGCGCTGTTTCACATTGAGCCACATGGGTCCTGGGGGGTGAGGGAGTTTCCCTCGCTGCTTCCCGCGCCGGAGTGCGATGGCGCATTGTTCATCGGGTTGGAGGATGCCGAGCCGCGCACGAATATTTCGATGCTCCTCCATTTTGTGGACGGGAGCGGAGATCCGTTTGTTCCATATCCCACAATTGCCTGGCACTACCTCTCGGGCGATCGGTGGGTAGCTTTGCAAAAGGAGTCCATCCTCCACGATGGCACGAATGAACTCCGGCGCACCGGGATTTTCACTCTGGCAGTGCCGCCGGATATCACGCGCGAACACACCCGGATGCCCGCAGGATGCATCTGGCTCAGGGCCTCTGCCATCGGGGCGCTGCCAGCAATCAACCGCGCGTTTTCGGTGACTGCGCAGGCTGGTGAGGCAGTGTTTTCGCCACGAGGAAATGATCTCACCCGGCTGGCGGTGGCACTGCCTGCGGGGAGCATCGTGCGGCTCGTGGAGCCCAGGCCGGGAATTAAAAAAGTCGCCCAGCCGCTCGCCACCTCTGGCGGTCGCACGGAGGAGCAGGGCGCGGCATTTCATCGCCGTGTGAGCGAGCGTCTGCGGCACCGTGGGCGCGCTGTTTCCGTGTGGGACTATGAGCGGCTCGTGCTGGAGCAATTTCCGGATGTCTACCTCGCGAAGTGCGTGCCGCACGCTGAGGTGGGATCGGAACTCTCACCGGGCAAGGTCATGGTGGTCGTGATTCCCAAGCTGGACGGGGCGAGCGCATTTAACCCGCTGAAACCCGGCGTGAGCCAGGATCGGCTCAACGAAATCGAGAAGTTCCTCCAGGCCCGCTCGCCGGGACTTGCCGGAGTAAAAGTGCTGAATCCGCTGTATGAGGAGTTGCGGGTGTATGCGCACGTCACGCTTCGGTTGGGCGTGGATGAGACAGTTCACCGGGCGCGCCTGAACGAAGACCTGAAGCGACTGCTCGCGCCGTGGGCGTACGGCACGGCTGCGCAATTTTCCTTCACCGAGCAGGTGTTCCCCCTCTCGATACTGAACTTCATCGAGAAGCTCCCCTATGTGGATTTTGTGACCAGCTTTCGGGTGGAGCAATCCTCTGGCGGGAGCACCACCGTTCCGGAGCGGCTGCGTCCATCGGGCTCGCGCTCGATTCTCGTATCGGCGCCCAACCACGCGATTACCTAGATGAATCCTCGCCCAACCGATATTCCCAGCGCGCCGCCGCCGACCTATGCGGATCTGCGGCTGCGCCTCATGTCGCTCATCGAGGGGCATTCGCGCAATATCTGGACGGACTTCAATGTCCACGATCCGGGCATCGCTCTGGGTGAGCATCTTTGCTTTGCGCTCACGGAGGCGGTGCATGCGAGCAGTCTGCCCATGGGCGATTTGCTGGCCTCGAGTGATGAGCCCACCGCGGACTTCGG
>JAYUWZ010000286.1:0-1858 GCA_043753265.1 Verrucomicrobiaceae bacterium | reverse complement strand
CTCAAGCATCGCGACGACTTCCTCTCGCAGGTCGGGCCCTACCTCAGCACCAGGCTCATCCTGCTCGATCCCATCGAGCGCCGCACTTACGAGCACCTGGAGTATTCGCCGCTCGTAAACCAGCGCGCGCACAAGCTCGGCGCGGAGGCGCGCATCGCGAACCCTGCCGTGCTCAATCAATACCGGAGCCTGCTCACCATCCTCGCACACAAGCCGCAGCTCAATGCCGTGGATTCCATGAGCGTGACGTATCACCTCTTCCTGCAAGACCGCGTGGACGAGGCGCTCACACGATTCAAGGCCATCGATGCAAAGATTCTGCCCACGCAAATCCAGCACGATTACTTCCGCTGCTACGCGGGCTTTTACGAGAGCAACCTGGCCGAGGCACGGGGCATCGCGGCGAAGTACTCCGACTTCCCCATCGCCCGCTGGCGCAATCTTTTCACCGAGGTCACCAGCCAGCTCGATGAAATCGAAGGCAAGGCCCCGGCGAAGAAAGACGGCGACAAGCCCGACCGCGAGAAGGAGCAGGCCGAGCTCGCCGCCACAGAGCCCACCGTGGACTTCAAGGTGGAGAACAAGAACATCGCGCTCACGTGGAAGAACCTCGGCGAGGTGACCATCAACTACTACCTCATGGACCCCGAGTTTTCTTTCAGCAGCAGCCCGTTTGTGAGCGAGGACGCGAGCCGATTCAGCATCATCAAGCCCAACAAATCCGCGAAGCAGGAACTGCCGAAAGGCAAGGACGCGCTCGACGTGCCGCTACCCGCGGAATACGCGAAGGCCAACGTGCTTGTGGAAGTCGTGGGCGCCGGCCAGCGCAAGGCGCAAGCCTACCACGCGAATACGCTGAAGCTGAACCTCACCGAAAACTACGGACGCCTGGAAACCCGCGATTCCGCGACGGACAAACCCGTCTCCAAGGCTTACGTGAAAGTCTATGCGCGACTGAAAAACGGCAACGTGCGCTTCTTCAAGGACGGCTACACCGACCTGCGTGGACGCTTCGATTACGCCAGCCTGAATGGTGGCACGGTGCACATCCAGCCACAGCCCACCGCAGCCGAGCCCCCGCCCAAAAACGGTCTCGACTACCAGATGCTGAAGCCCGCCGAACTCGACCAGATCGAGAAGATGGCCATCCTCATCCTCAGCGACACCAACGGCGCTACCACCCGCGAGGTAAACCCACCGCAGCAATAGCCCCCTGCCATGAAAACACGCATCCTTGCACCGCTCATCGCACTCACCCTGCTCGCCTCCCCGGTCTGGGCCTTGATGACCCACCACGGTCGCGAGCGCATTGAATCATCCGGCTGGTCCGAAGGCCTCTCCGCCATCATCAACCACCCCGCGCGCGTATGCGGTCAGATTGGCCCCTTCGGCCCCACCTCCCGTTTCCACTATTCAGGCGACGCCGCCACGCTCAAGAAGATCCTCGAGCAATACGCCATCCTTCAGGAAAAGCCGCACGTGCTTTACCTGCACCCGGAGGAGGCTCCCTACGTCGAGGGTTTCAATAAAACGGAAACCCACGATTTCGATGTGAGCATCAACATTTCAGGGCAGAGCCACATCCACCTGTTCACCGTGGGCCGCATTAAACTGGAAGATCTCAAAATCCCCAAAGGCGTCGATGTCGAGATGGTTCCTTCCATTGCCGTGCCCGCCGAACCCATCCTGCGGGCCCGATCGGAGACCGAGCAACAGCGCGTCGCCGCATTCATCGCAGGCCGAAAATCCAAATAACCCTTTGGTTTTCATGAAACAGAAACCTCCGCCTATCTCACAAAAATTTTAGAAGATAATGGATTTACTATTGAAAGAGGTGTTGCCGGAATTCCTACTGCGT
>JAYUWZ010000285.1:0-8906 GCA_043753265.1 Verrucomicrobiaceae bacterium | reverse complement strand
TCGACTGGCTTTCCACTGAGTTTGTGCGCCTGAAATGGGACATGAAGGCCATGCACCGGCTCATCGTCACGAGCGCCACCTATCGGCAGTCCTCGCGGGTCACGCCCGAGCACCTCGCGAAGGACCCGGAAAACCGGCTGCTGGCGCGCGCGCCCCGGCTGCGTCTCTCGGGCGAAGCGTTGCGGGACCAGGCGCTCTCAGTGGGCGGACTGCTGGTGGAGAAGATCGGCGGCCCCAGCGTGAAACCCTATATGCCACCTGCGGTCTGGGATGAAACGAGCGTCTACGGGGACATGCGGAACTACAAGCCGGACACCGGTGAGGGCCTGTACCGCCGCACGCTTTACACGATCTGGAAACGCACTGCGGCGCCGCCTTCGATGCTCCTTTTCGATTCGCCCAGCCGGGAGATTTGCACCGTGAAGCGTTCGCGTTCGAATACCCCTACACAAGCGCTCGCACTGATGAATGAAGTGACCTACGTGGAAGCCGCGCGAAAACTGGCGGAACGCATGATCACCGAGGGCGGTGCGACCCCGGAGACACGGATAGCGTGGGCATTTGAGCGGGCCACCGGAAGAAAGCCCGATGCTTTTGAACTCGATAAACTCACCGCCGGCCTGCGTGCTCGCCTGCTGAGCTTTGAGCAAAACGCCGAGGCGGCAAAACAACTCATAGCGCAAGGCGCAACGCCCCCCGACGCGAAGCTCAACCCTGTCGAACTCGCAGCCTATACAGTGACGGTAAATGTCATTCTGAATCTCGATGAAGTCGTGACCCGCGGATGAAATCTGCCCTCTTCCTTCCATTACTCGGCGTCGCAGCCTCCGCGGCGCTTCCTCCGGATCACGCTGAGAAAATGACCCGGGGGCTCGAGCTTTTCAGGAATGAGATCGCTCCACTCCTCACTGAGCATTGCGTGAAGTGCCACGGCGGGGATAAGACAAAGGGAGACTTCGACATGGCCACGCGGGAGGGACTGTTGCGAGGAGGTTCCGAGGGGCCGGCAGTCGTGCCGTTCAAGGCTGGCGAGAGCTGGATGATGAAACTCATCCGGCACGATGAAGAGCCTTCGATGCCTGAGAAAAAGCCGAAGCTGCCGGATGTCACGATCGCCAAAATTGCCGCATGGATCGACCTTGGCGCTCCCTACGATGCGCCGCTTGTCGCGGGCAAGGCAGTAGCGCGCGACAAATCGATCGTGACAGAGGAGGACCGTAAATGGTGGGCATTCCAGCCGCTTTCACAAGTGCAGCCGCCGGCTGGTGCCGCGCATCCCGTCGATGCATTCCTGCTCGCTGCGGGAAAGGAGAAAGGGTTCGTGTTCAATCCGCCGGCGGATCCGCGTACGCTCATCCGTAGGGCCACGCTGGACCTCACGGGTCTGCCACCGAATCCCGGCGAGGTGGATGCTTTTCTCAAGGACCCCGCGAAGGAATACCCCACGCTGGTGGAGCGTCTGCTCGATTCACCCGCCTACGGCGAACGCTGGGCCCGGCACTGGCTGGATGTTGCGCGCTTTGCGGAGAGCAGTGGGTTTGAGCACGACTACGATCGTCCGCACGCGTTTCACTACCGCGATTTTGTGATCAAGGCGTTGAATGCAGACATGCCGTTCGATCAATTCGCCCGCTGGCAGGTTGCGGGCGACGAGTTTGCACCAGGCGATTCGTTGGCGATGATGGCCACGGGATTCCTCGGTGCCGGAGTATTTCCCACGCAGATCACTGCCAACGAAGTGGAGCGCACCCGCTACGATGCGATGGATGACATGCTCTCCACCACGAGCAGCGCATTTCTCGGGCTCACCGTGGGCTGCGCGCGGTGCCACGATCATAAGTTCGACCCGATCCCGGCGCAGGACTACTACCGCATGCTCTCGACCTTTACCACGACGGTTCGGAGTAATGTGGACCTGGAACTGGATGGCGCAGCCATCGCAAAAGCGAAGGACACCCACGAGGCGGAAAAATCCAAACTCACCAGCGAACTCGCGAAGTACGAGACCGGTGCATTGCGAGAAAAGTTCGACGGGTGGCTGGCAAAGAACCCGGCGCTGGCGAGCGCCGCGTGGAGCGTTCTGGATGTGGAGAGCATCGCATCGAAGGCAGGCGCGAAATTCAAGAAGCTCGAGGATGGCTCCTGGCTTGCCGAGGGCAAGAATGGCGGGAGCGATGTTTACACGGTCACGGGTGTGGCGAAGACACGCGGCCTCACAGGGTTGAAGCTCGAGGCCTTCACTCATGCATCTGCGCCCCACAAGGGCCCGGGCCGGGCTTCGAATGGCAATTTTGCGCTGAGCCGCCTTCGCGTATCCGCACAGCCATTGCGGGGCGGTGTGGCGATGGATGTGAAGCTGGTATCACCGCAGGTCACTCACGAGCAGAACAAGGGCAATCTTTCGGCGGCAAGCTCGCTGGATGAAAATGCGAAATCCGGCTGGGCGGTGGATAGCGGGGGAATTGGGAAGGATCAGGCGGTTGCGTTCGCGTTTGCACAGCCGGTGGATTTTGAGGACGGAGCGCGACTGACACTGACGCTCGAGTTCGACGTGAATACCGGCCACAATCTGGTGCGTCCCCGGTTTTCCATGAGCGCCGGTGCTCCTCCGGATTTGAAAGCGGGCGTGCTGCCTGCGCCAGTGGCGGCCCTGGCCCCACGGCTGGATAAACTCAGCGCCGCCGAGCGACTCGTGGTCTTTGATTGGTGGAAGACGACCGATCCGGGATGGCGCGAGCGCAATGAGCGCATTGCCAAGCACGCAAACAAAGCGCCCAAATCCGGCACCCCGGTGATGGTCTGCGCCGAGGGCTACAAGCCCATCGTGATGCACTCGCAGGGCGCGCCATTCTTTAACGAAACTCACATCCTCAAGCGCGGCGATACAGGGCAGAAACAATCCGTGGCCACACAGGGCTTCCTGCAAGTGCTCATGCGCGGCGCGGACGAGAAGCGCTGGGCATGGGCTCCACCGCCCGGTGCGCAATACTCGGGACGACGGCGCACGTTTGCCAACTGGCTCACCGACACCGGGCACGGGGCGGGTTTGCTGATGGCACGCGTGACGGTGAACCGCGCTTGGCAGCACCACTTTGGCCGGGGCCTGGTCGCAACGACGAATGACTTTGGAAAAACGGGTGCGCTACCCTCGAACCCTGAGCTGCTCGACTGGCTCGCGGGTGAGTTCATCCGCAGCGGCTGGAAGCTCAAGGCGCTGCATCGTCTCATCATGACGAGCGATGCCTACCGGCAGTCAGGCAGCGCGGATCCCGCCAAGACCAAAGCGGATCCGGACAACGCGCTCTTCCTCCGCCGCATCCCGCAGAGGCTCGAAAGCGAGGCCGTTCGCGACAGCATTCTCGCAGTGTCCGGCGTGCTCGATGCGACGATGTTTGGTCCCGGCACGCTCAATGAAGACAGCAAGCGGCGCAGCATTTACTTCACCGTAAAGCGCAGCCGGTTGATGAACTCCATGGTGGTCTTTGATGCGCCAGAGCCGCTCACCAGCCAGGGGAGCCGTCCCACGACGACCGTGGCTCCGCAGGCACTGTTGCTCATGAACAGCCAGCAGGCGCGCAAGTGGGCGGGCGCATTTGCCCGCCGCGTGCAGGCGGAGGAAAAGTCCGGCGATGTGGCCAGGCTCGTCGCACGCGCCTACCTCATGGCGCTGGCCCGTCCGCCCCGGGACAGCGAGGCGGCGGATGCAGCTGCATTCGTGACTGCTGGGACTGAAGCCTACAAGCAAGCGGGCAAGCCGAACGCCGCAGACCTTGCGCTTACCGACTTTTGCCAGGCGGTGCTGGCTCTCAACGAATTTGTGTATGTGCACTAAGCCATGAACCACGACCTCGCGAGACTCTCCCGCCGCCAGCTTTTCCAGCGGGCTGGTGCCGGCTTCGGCTTGCTGGCATTGCAGTCCCTGCTTGCGCGCACCGGTTTTGCTGCGGCGCAGAACCCACTTGCGCCGAAGACGCCGCACTTCGCGCCCAAGGCAAAATCGGTCATCTGGCTCTTCATGAATGGCGGGCAAAGCCATGTGGATACTTGGGACTACAAACCCGAGCTACAGAAGCGCGACGGCCAGCCGCTGCCGGGGTTTGATGCCAAGACCGGCTTTTTTCCCGATGCAGTCGGCCCGTTGATGAAGTCGCCTTTTGGCTGGGCGCAACACGGGCAGAGTGGCTCGTGGGTGAGCTCGTTGTTCCCACATCTCTCCTCGCATGTGGATCGCATGGCGTTCATCCACTCGATGCACACCGAGTCGAACAACCACTCTCCCGCGCTGTTCATGATGAACACCGGGGTGACCCGTATGGGCAACCCCAGCGCTGGCTCGTGGGTGACGTATGGCCTCGGCTCGGCGAGCGAGGATCTGCCGGCATTCATAGTCATGAGCGACCCGAAGGATCGCGGCCTGCCCAAGGGCAATGCGAGCAACTGGACCGCCGGATTTCTGCCTGGTGTATTTCAGGGCACGTGGCTGAAACCCAAGGGCGAGCCCATGGAAAACCTGGCGCGCCCGGCAGACCTGACGCCCGAGCGCCAGCGCGCACAACTCGACCTGCTCGCCCGCCTGAACCGCGCGAGTCTCGCAAACTCTGCCGCTGAGAGCGAACTCGCGGCACGCATCGACAGCTTTGAACTCGCCTACCGCATGCAGACTTCTGCTCCGGATGCATTCGATCTCACGAAGGAGCCGGAGCATATCCGCAAGCTCTACGGCCTCGATCAGCCCCACTGCGCCCACATGGCCTCGCAATGTCTCATGGCCCGCCGGCTCGTGGAGCGGGGGACGCGCTTTATTCAGATCTACAGCGGCGGAATGGAGAACCAGCTCTCGTGGGATGGTCACATGGATATTGTCGGCAACCACACCGGTTTTGCGCGTGAGACGGACCAGCCCTTTGCCGCGCTGCTCGCGGACCTCGCGCAACGCGGTCTTTTGCAGGACACGCTGGTCATCTGCGGTGGCGAGTTTGGCAGGCTGCCCATTTCGCAAAAGGGTGCCAAACCGGGCCGCGATCACAATCCCCATGCATTCACCATCTGGATGGCAGGAGGCGGGGTGAAGGGCGGAGTCCACTTTGGCCAGACGGACGATGTCGGCCACAAGGCCACCGTAAACAAAGTGAGCGTGCGCGATTTCCACGCCACGCTGCTCCACGCCCTCGGCATCGACCACGAGAAACTCATCTTCCCTTACCAGGGCCTCGACCAGCGCCTCACCGGCGTCGAATCCGCCCACGTAGTTAAAGAAATTTTTGCCTGACCCAGCCGTATGAACTGCAACGATCACACCTTTTTGAATCTCGCGCACGCCACCCAGTGCGACATCACGCGCCGCACCTTCATCCAGCGCGCGGCTGGCGGCATCGGCCTCGCCGCGTTGGGCGGCTTGCTGCAATCCCCGGCTTCCGCGGCGCTGCCCGGCTTCCCCCATCACGCACCGAAGGCGAAGCGCATCATCTACCTGTTCCAGAGCGGGGCACCGTCGCAGATGGATCTGTTCGATCCCAAGCCCGAGATGGCGAAGCGTCGCGGGGAGAATCTACCCGAGAGCATTCGAAAAGGGCAGCGCCTCACCACGATGACCTCGGGCCAGAAATCGTTCCCGGTCGCGCCGAGCATTTTCAAATTTGCGCAGCACGGCAAAAGCGGCGCGTGGTTCAGCGACCTCATGCCGCACATGGCCAAAATGTCGGACGAGTGGTGCATGATTCGGTCCATGCACACGGAGGCCATCAATCACGATCCGGCGATCACCTTCATGCAGACGGGCTCGCAGCTCGCGGGCAGGCCGAGCATCGGCGCGTGGACGGCCTACGGCCTTGGGAGCGAGAATGCCGAGCTACCCTCGTATGTGGTGCTCACGAGCTTTGGCAGCGGTCGCAAGGACGACCAGCCGCTCTACGATCGACTATGGAGCGCGGGCTTTCTTCCCGCGAAATACCAGGGGGTGAAGTTTCGCAACAAGGGCGAACCCGTGCTCTATCTCAACAACCCCTCGGGCATGTCGCGCGAGATGCGCCGCAACACCCTCGACGAACTGGCGCAACTCAACCAGCACCGGCACGACGCGCTCGGCGACCCCGAGATTCAGAGCCGCATCGCGCAGTACGAGCTCGCCTTCCGCATGCAGGCGAGCGTGCCCGATCTCACGGATATTTCGAAGGAACCAGCCTCGGTGCTGGAGAGCTATGGACCCGATGTGAAAAAGCCGGGCACCTACGCGGCGAACTGCCTGCTCGCCCGTCGCCTCGCCGAGCGCAACGTGCGTTTCATCCAGCTTTTCCACATGGGCTGGGATCACCACGGCGGACTGCCCAATGCAATCAAGGGCCAGTGCCGCGATACCGACCAGCCGACCGCCGCGCTACTCGCCGACCTGAAGCAGCGAGGGCTGCTCGACGACACGCTCATTGTGTGGGGAGGGGAGTTTGGCCGCACCATCTACTCGCAGGGTGCGCTGACGGAGACCAACTACGGGCGCGATCACCATCCACGCTGCTTCACCGTGCTCATGGCGGGCGCGGGGATGAAGCAGGGGCTCACCTACGGTGCCACGGATGACTACAGCTACAACATCACCGAAAACCCCGTCCATGTGCACGACCTCAACGCCACGATCCTCCACCTCATGGGAGTGAACCACACCCGGCTCACCTTCCGCGCACAGGGCCGCGACTTCCGGCTCACCGATGTGCACGGGGAGATCGTAAAAGGCATCCTCGCGTGATCCGTCGGCGATAAGCTGTTGCGCGCGCTCCTTAAAAACTCCGCACCATCTTCACCAGTTCCTTCAGCTTCTCATCGGGATCCGGTTCCGAAAGCCTTGGGAATTTCCCTCCAAGGAGGATGTAGTCTCCATTGCGAGTGAGCATCAATTTGTCGTCCTTCACCTCGATGACCGAAATTTTCCGAGCCCCCGCGCTCACTTTGAGTTCCGCGAGCAGCAACAGATTTTCCACGGCAAGCGGCATGCGGCCATAGCGGTCGCGCCATTCCTTGCGCAGGGCATCGATTCCCTCCTGCGTGGCGACTTCGTTGATGCGCCGATAGGCTGCAATGCGCGGCTGGGTCTCGGAGATGTAGGCGATGGGAATAAAAGCCGCCGCCTTCCGGGGGGCAGTCGGCGCTTGCACTGCCACGGGAAGGTTACGTCCCCGTTTCACCGGAGCCGGTGGCGGCTCAGGAATGATGTGCTCTGCCTCGCGCTGCACCACGAAATCGAACTTCAGCCCCACTTCCAGGCGGTGGCGTCCGCGCTGGCCCTTGAGCTTGGCAATCGCCTGGCGCAGCAGGGCGCAGTAAAGGTCGAAGCCGATGGTGACAATATGGCCGCTCTGCGCGGTGCCGAGGATGTTGCCCGCGCCACGAATCTCGAGGTCGCGCATGGCGATTTTGAATCCCGCGCCCAGCGAGCCATATTGCTTGATGGCGTTGATGCGCTTGCGCGCCTCTCCTGCGCTGACCATGTCGCGGGGCAACATGAGGTAGGCATAGGCCTTGTGCTGCGCGCGTCCCACGCGTCCTCGAAGTTGGTAGAGGTCCGCGAGCCCAAAGCGATCCGCGCGATCGATGATGATCGTGTTGGCATTGGGGATGTCCACACCGCTCTCGATGATCGTGGTGGCGATGAGCACATCCGCCTCGCCATTCACAAACTGGTGCATGACTTCTTCGAGTTGGTGCTCATCCATCTGCCCGTGCCCGATAATGACACGAGCATGCGGGCAGAGCGTCTTGATCTTGCGCGCCACGGTTTCGATGTCGCCCACGCGATTGTGCAAAAAGTAAACCTGCCCCTCGCGCTTCAATTCGCGGTTGATCGCGTCGCGAATGATCCGCTCATCGTAAGGGCAGATGAGCGTTTCCACCGGGATGCGGTTCGCTGGCGGCGTTTCGATGGTGCTCATGTCCTTCGCTCCCATGAGCGACATGTAGAGGGTGCGCGGGATGGGTGTGGCGGAGAGCGTGAGCAGGTCCACGAGCGGCCACAGTTCCTTGAACTTCTCCTTGTGCAGCACGCCAAAGCGCTGCTCCTCGTCCACCACGACGAGGCCGAGGTTTTTAAAGGACACATCCTTCGAGATGAGCCGATGCGTGCCGATGACGATGTCCACGCTGCCATCGGTCACGCCCTTCAGCGTTTCGTTTTGCTGCGCGCGCGTGCGAAAGCGGCTCAGCATTCCCACGGTGATGGGGTAGTCGCTCACGCGCTCGCGGAAATTGCGGTAGTGCTGCTCGGCGAGCACAGTCGTGGGAACGAGCACCGCCACTTGCTTGCCGGAGCACACCGCCTTGAACGCGGCGCGGAGGGCCACTTCGGTTTTTCCAAAGCCCACGTCACCACAAATGAGGCGATCCATCGGCTGATCGTTCTCCATGTCGGCCTTCGTATCCGCGATGGCGGTGATCTGGTCGGGCGTTTCCTTGTAAAGAAAGGACGCCTCAAATTCGCGCATCCACTCATTGTCCGGCGGGAAAGCGTAGCCGACCTGCGTCTCGCGCATGGCGTGCATTTCAAGAAGCTTTCCGGCGTAATCAAACACCGCCTTCTCCGCCTTTTTCTTGGCATTGGCCCAGGCGGCATCGCCGAGCTTGCTCAGCAGGGGATTGCGCTTCCCGATGCCGACGTAGCGGGCCACGAGGTAGCTTTGCTCCAGCGGCACGTAAAGGCGCGCGCCCTCGGCAAACTCCAGCACCAGCACATCCTCCTTGCCCACCGTGCGCAGCTCCAGGAATCGGGCGATGCCATGCTCCAGATGCACTACGAGCTCGCCCTCGATGAGTTCGTTGAAATCGATCTGCTGGCGGTGTGCGACCTCGCGCGACCGCTTCAACGCAGTGCGTCGCGCGCGGGTGTTTTGGTAGCGGCCAAAAATCTCCGAGTCACTGATCGCCGC
>JAYUWZ010000284.1:0-1859 GCA_043753265.1 Verrucomicrobiaceae bacterium | reverse complement strand
ATTCTTCGTTCATCGATCAAAAAAAGCGCGTGCTGCGAGGAGGATTTCGGCCATGGCCTCCACCTCCTCGGGTGTGTTGTAAAAGTAAAAGCTGGCCCGCGTGGTGCCGGGCAGTTTCAGCTTCCGCATCAGCGGCTGGGTGCAATGGTGGCCTCCGCGCAGCGCGAGTCCCTTCTCATTGGCATAGGTCGTGAGGTCGTGGGGATGCGCCCAGTCTGCATGAAACGCCGCAAGGGCGCCGCGCTCCTTGGCCGGACCCAGCACCCGCACCCCGGGAATCTCCGAGAGCCGCTGCACTGCAAGCGCCGTGAGCGCAGAGTCGTGTTCGAAGATTGCGGCGCGCCCGATCTTTTCCAGGTAATCCACCGCCGCGCCCAGCCCCACGGCACCAGCGATATTCGGCGTGCCCGCCTCGAATTTATGAGGCGGCTGCTTATACGTGGCGCGCTCGTACGAGACACTCACAATCATCTCACCCCCTCCATGGTATGGCGGGATCTCCTTGAGCAATTCCAGCCGTCCCCACAGTGCGCCGATGCCCGTGGGCGCGCACATCTTGTGGCCGGAAAATGCGTAGAAATCGCAGCCCAGTTCCTTCACATCCACGGGCATGTGGCCGGCGGACTGCGCACCGTCCACCAGCGTGGTCACGCCTGCCGCGCGCGCGGCGCGGCAGAGCTCGACAGCGGGATTGATAGTGCCGAGCGAATTCGAAACGTGGACGAACGAAAACAGTTTTGCGCCATCCAGCAGGCCCGGCTCGAAAGCCAGGGTGCCGTCATCGGCCACGGGCACAAATCGCAATTTTGCGCCGGTGCGCTCGGCGAGCATCTGCCAGGGAATCAAATTGCTGTGATGCTCCATCTCCGTGAGGAGAATCACATCTCCTTGCTTGAGATGTTTCAGCCCCCACGTATTGGCCACGAGGTTGATCGACTCCGTGGTGCCCCGGGTGAAGATGATTTCGTCCGCGCTGTTCGCACCCAGGTAGGCTACCACCTTTACGCGCGCGCCTTCGTAGGCCTCGGTGGCCCGGGAACTCAGTTCGTGCAGGCCCCTGTGCACGTTTGCGTTGTCGTGCTCGTAGTAGCGCGAGAGGGCTTCGATCACCGCGCGGGGCTTTTGGGAGCTCGCCGCGCTGTCGAAATAAATTAGCGGTTTCCCATTCACCCTCTCTTCGAGGATTGGGAATTCGGCACGGACAACGTTCCAATCTACAGCAGTCATTGACTGCAACATGTCACTGTCGTGGTCGCGTGACAACTGCTGGTGATTCATTTGCGAGCAGCGGCACCTCGGTGTTCTTGTCCGCCCGTTTGGCCGCGCTCTGTGTCATGTCCCGCGAAGGGAGGGCCATTTGGAATTTCACCCATCCATCCGGGGCGGGTTCGAGGGTGACGTCGCCGCCATGCGCCCTCACGATTTCGCGGCAAATGCTGAGGCCCAGGCCCTGGCCGCCAGTGGTCCTCTCACGGGATTTGTCAGCCCGGTGGAAGCGGTCAAAGATGCGCAGTTTATCCTCCTGGGGAATTGCGGTGCCGGTATTGGAAATGGCGAATACCGCCAGCCCATTGTGGATGGAAAGCGTTGCCCGAATCTCACCCCGGTCGATGTTGTACTTAATCGCGTTGTCGAAGAGGTTGAGGACGACCTGCCGCAGAAATTGTGCACTGCCTTCCACGAGCACGGCTCCTTGAAAATCGGTGGAAACCTGGATTTCACGAGGGCTGGCCATGATTTCGATGTCCTCGACGATCTCGTCCAGCAGCAGGGTAAAGTTCACCGGCTGCATGTCGAACTGAAGCTTGCCAGCATCCGCCTGGGAAAGGAGCAGAAGGCCTTCGACGATATTGATGAGC
>JAYUWZ010000283.1:0-4227 GCA_043753265.1 Verrucomicrobiaceae bacterium | reverse complement strand
GCACCATTTTCCACAAGTCCAGCACCACGCTAACCAAGTGAACCAACTGGGAGAGGCAATCCTCGGTGAGGAAGAGGCAGGGCACCGCATGGAAGCGGTGCTGGGGCTGCTGGCACGGGAGGATGTGGACTATGTGTCGGTGAAAATCTCGGCGATCTACAGCCAGATCAATCTCGTGGCGTGGGAGCACACGCTGGAGGAAATCAAGGCGCGGTTGCGTCGATTGTACCGGGCGGCTATGGCGGGCGGAAAGTTTGTGAATCTGGACATGGAGGAATATCGTGATCTGGCGCTCACGGTGGCTGCATTTCGCGGAGTGCTCGAAGAGGAGGAGTTCCAGTCATTCCGTGCCGGGATCGTTTTGCAGGCCTACCTTCCAGATTCGTTTACCGCGCTCCGCGAGCTCACCGCATGGGCGCGCGCACGTGTTGCGGCGGGTGGTGCGCCCATCAAAGTGCGGCTCGTGAAAGGAGCGAATCTCGCCATGGAACACGTGGAGGCTGAGCTTCACGGTTGGAACGCCGCGCCCTTTGAGACGAAAGCGGAGACGGATGCAAATTTCCGCCGCATGCTGGAATTTGCGTGCCGCCCGGAAAATGCGGAAGCGGTACAGCTCGGCGTGGGAAGCCACAACCTATTCGATGTAGCACTGGCGCTGGTGCTCCGTGAGGCAAATGGCGTGGAGGGCGCGGTGGAAATCGAGATGCTGGAGGGAATGGCGAATCACCAGGCGCGCGCCGTACGCGACGAGGCGGGTGGCTTGTTGCTCTACGCGCCAATCGTGCACGAGAAAGATTTTGGCAGCGCTCTGGCGTATTTAATCCGGCGGCTCGATGAGAACACCGCGCCGGGAAATTTTCTCAGCGACCTCTTCGCGCTCGTGCCGGGGAACGAAGCTTGGGAGCGGCAGAAAACAGCGTTCCTGAATGGATGGCGTGAGCGCCATTCGGTGAGCATGGATTCGCGCCGGGCCGGGTTGCCGGCAGCCGGGCAGGCAGGCGGGTTTGAAAACGAGCCGGACACGGATTGGACGCAGCCTTCGCACCGTGACGCATTACAGAGTGCGCTGCAGACATTCCGCCCTTCCGAGCCGCCAGCGGCATTGGATGCAGCTGGCATCTCGGCCACGCTGGCATGCGCGAAGGCTGCACAACCGCAGTGGGAAGCGATGGGTGAAAAGAGCAGGGCGGCCATACTCCACCGTTGCGCCGAGGTGATGGCTGCACATCGTTTTGAAACCGTTGCGGTCCTCCGCGAAGACGGAAAGAAAGCCGCGAGCGATGCGGATGCGGAAGTTTCCGAGGCGATTGATTTTGCGCGCTACTACGCCTGCACCGGCAGCGTTCCCGAAGGGGAGCGCGCACGTGCCCTGGGAGTAGTGGTGGTCACGCCGCCCTGGAATTTCCCATTCGCGATCCCATGCGGTGGAGTGCTCGCCGCGTTGATGGCTGGCAACGCCGTGGTGCTGAAACCCGCACCGGAGACGGTGCGTACGGGATGGTGGCTTGCGCAGCAGTTGTGGGAGGCAGGCGTGCCACGCGAGGTGCTGCAATTCGTGGTATGCGCGGACGGCGAGACCGGTCGCGCGCTGATTACCGATCCTCGCACCGGAGCTGTCGTGCTCACGGGTGCGTATGAGACGGCGCGCATGTTTCAAGGCTGGCGTCCTGCATTGCGGCTCTTCGCGGAGACGAGTGGAAAGAACTCGCTGATCGTAAGCGCGCTGGCGGATCGCGATCTTGCGATCAAGGACCTGGTGCGTTCGGCGTTTAGCCATTCCGGCCAAAAGTGTTCCGCCGCGAGTCTCGGCATTTTGGAGGCGGAGGTCTATGACGACCCGGTGTTTCGGAGGCAGTTGCGCGATGCCGCAGCCAGCCTGCCCGTGGGGCCTGCAACCGATCCCGTCAGCCTCGTTACACCACTCATCCGCGAGCCTGGGGAAGCACTTCTGCGCGCGCTCACCACGTTGGAGGAAGGCGAGGAATGGCTGCTGGAACCACGCCAATCCGGCGAGGATCCGTGCGCATGGTCGCCGGGCATCAAGCTGGGCGTGAAGCCTGGCTCGTGGTTCCACCAGACCGAATGTTTTGGCCCTGTGCTGGGGCTGATGAGGGCGCGCGATTTGGAGGAGGCGCTCTTGTTTCAAAACAGCGTGAGTTACGGACTCACCGCTGGCATCCATTCGCTGGATGAAAGCGAGATCGCCGCGTGGCGCGACCGCGTGGAGGCGGGCAATCTTTACATCAATCGCGCAATCACCGGTGCCATCGTGCGACGTCAGCCCTTCGGCGGATGGAAGCGCAGCAGCATTGGCCCCGGTTCCAAGGCGGGTGGGCCCAATTACGTGAACCTTTTCCGTCGCTGGGAGCAGCCATTGCCTGTGGCTTATGAAAGTGCGGCGGCTAGCTATCGCCTGGCGTGGAGGGAGCATTTCGCCGTGGAGCACGACCCCAGTGGTTTGCGCTGCGAGAGCAACATGTTTCGCTACCGGCCTTGCAAGGGCGTGATTCTGCGGTTGCCCTCGCGTGACGCGACGGTCGAGGAACTGGCGCGGGTTGCCGCGCAGGTAGTAGGCGTTCCGTTGGAGATTAGCTTCGCGTCCGAAGAGAGTTCCGAGGCCTTCGCCGCTCGACTATCTCAACTCTCAGCGCGTGCGGAATTTCTGCGCACCACCGGGTTTGTGGAGGAAGAGTTGCTCCGCGCCGCCACAGTTGCGGGGCTGAATTGGATCGATGCACCGCTGGCGGCTTCCGGGCGTCTCGAACTCACCCGCTGGGTACGCGAGCAATCCGTAAGCGAGACGCGCCACCGCTACGGAAACGTGATGAACCCCGCGCGCTGAGGCTACTTTCCGAAGAGCAGATCGAAGACTTCCGTCGCCGCTTTTTTCCCGGTCTTAATTGCTGTGTTCGCGGCATCGGTGGCGGTGGATTCCACCCCTTCCACGATCGCGTCTTTGCCTGCGATGAACAGGCGGGAGGTGAGATTCTCCTCCGGCGCGGAGGTTGTTCCGGTTAGGCGCATGCTGGTCCATGCATACCCATCCTTTTGCCCCACGAAGACCTTCTCTTGCGCCCCGGGCAGCCATTCGAGAGTGCGTGGTGGAACGCCTACCTGGAAGGTGCCGTCGAGCTTTTCACCCACAATGGTGAAGCTCCCGGTGATGCGGATGCGCTGGCGGCTTTCGATTACGAAATTGCTCACGCGCACCGACGCGTCCTTGCGGTCGTAAATGAAGTCGCCGCTCAGCAGGTCGATGGGCAGGTGGTTGAACTGCGGATCGTTTGTGTAGTCGGCGAGCTTGGAGAGAATGGGCATCGCCTCGAGGCGACCTTCCCGGAGTTCCACCTTGCCAGTCAGTTTTGCCATCTCCTTGTCCGGGCCTTCCAGTGGCATGCGCAGCCGCGCCTCGCCAAACATCTTGCCATGCAGCCGCGCGCGCCAGTCCTCGGGCAGTATCGGCGTCACCGGGACATCCTTCACCGCGAATTGAATGTCGGCACTGTCCTTCGGCGTGAATTCACCCGATGCGGTAATCTCGCCACCCTCGACGCGGCCGCGTGCATCCTGAATGATAAACGTGCGCTCCAACTCCTTGTAAACGACGCGCGCCGAGGTCACGTCAAATGGCGGCAGTTTCAGCGGCAACTGGAGCCTGCCACCTTTGCCGTCACCGCGCCATCCGCCTTCGACTGCTGTGATTTGCAGCGCGGAGCCGGTGATGCTGCCATCCTTCCACAGGATGCGCACTTCGCGCACGTTGCCATTCTTGAGGTTTACCGTGCGCGCTCCCGTGGGCTTTGCCGGGAGGAGTAGATCCAGGCGCTTGTCCTCAAAAAATTCAGCGTCCACGCGCTGGATGTCCACATTCTCCACGTCCACCTTGCGGTCTCCGAAGAGCAGCGCGAGAAAGGACGGCATCTTGTATTCCCCGCGAATATTTGACGCGCTGAGCTTGGAAAAGGGCGCCTCCAGTGTTCCCTGCGCGGTGAAGTTGTTTGTGTAAAATTGCGTGCCGTCCAGGTCAGGCTGGGTGATGTCCACTTTCGCCCGAATCCCCGCGCCGGTCTTCGTCTCCACCATGGTGCGAAACTCGGCGCTGCGCAGATAACGGTTCAGCCACGCCTTGCCGCCCACGAATGTGACCAGCGCCAGAACGAGAATCGAGCCTAGCGTCCATGCTAGGATCTTCAGTGAGCGATTGGATTTTGCGACAGTGCGGGACAT
>JAYUWZ010000282.1:0-1863 GCA_043753265.1 Verrucomicrobiaceae bacterium | reverse complement strand
TGGGTTTGCAGCCGGATAAAATAGCGATGCTCCCGAGTAATACGGGCATGATTTGAGAGACTCTCATAAGAATTTTAAGATGTTTGGAAAACCTGCCTCTGGGGAGGACTTAGGCTGCCTGAGCCAGCGCCATGGCTTCAGGACTGATTGCCACAACCATGCGGCGAACGATTTCCTCCGCGAGAAGCGGAAATACGAGAAGCGGCCATCCTGACTGGATCGCCTCTTCACGAGCTTCCACGAGGGCGCGCTGCACAAGCGCCTCGGGAAGGTGTGCGCGGAACCTGCCAAGGAGCCGCATGGTCACACGACGATCCAGACGCGCTATAGCTTTTGCACGAAGTGTTTCAGTAGTGTTCATAATCAGTGGTAAAAATTAAACCGGCCGGTCTATTCTGAACGGCCACAAGCGCGCTACCGCGCTCTCAGGTAAACTTGGATGGAATCCCTGGTCGCCCGGAGAATCCCCGCCCCCTGCTCCACATGTGCTCGCACCACCGAGCCCAGCCAGGCAGCCTGGACAAAGGAGGTCAGAGCCTCGGCATCGATATCGTTGCGAATATCCCCGCATTCCTGCCCCTCCCGCACCAGTTTCTCCCACATGGCCCGCCACGAGGTGAGGACTCGCTGGACCTCCACACGGATGGGTTCGCTCAACTGGGACACCTCGGATGCGAGCTTCACGAGCAGGCAACTCTGACGGCAGCCGTGCTCCGCCATCATGGCAACCTGGGATTCCAAAGTGGTAAGCAACCGGTCCAGTGGTTTCAGACCGGTGAAAGGCTCCATCAGCTTCTGCCAGTGCGCACCGGCTTCCTCGCCGTAGTTGCGAATCAACTCCACCCCAAACGCCTCCTTCGACGCAAAGTAATGATAGAACGAGCCTTTCGGCACGTTGGCCGCCGACAGAATCTCATTCAGCCCCACGGAGCTGAAGCTCTTCGTACTCACGAGTTCCTCGCCTACAGCTAGAATTCGTTGTTTGGTGTCGATGCTCATTTTTCGTATTAAATAGACCAGTCGTCTAGTGAGCAAGGATTATTTTGGTTTTGCTCGGAGTTTAGGCACGCTTGGCGAGGGATTGCCGGTGTGTTTCCACTACAAAGCCCTCCACGAAACAGCCCCGGGGCGGACAGAAATGTCCGCGCCACATTGGGTTCTTGCATTTCCGGAAACCCTTGGGAGTATTGCCCATTACACCCTCATGAGCATCACCTTCTCCAAGGAACATCTCGCCCGAACGACAACCACCGCCACGGCTGAACTGCCGATTGAGCGGAAAGCGCTGACCAAAAAGGACACTGCTGCAGACCACCCTACCTGGTGCCCCGGGTGTGGCGACTTCAGCGTCCTCGCACTTTACTACAAGCTCATCGAAAAGCGGCAAATGCACCACGAGAAGATCACCACGGTGGCCGGCATCGGGTGCTCGTCCCGCTTCCCTTACTTTGTGCAGGCGCACGGGGCGCACTTCATCCATGGCCGCGCGCTTCCTTTTGCCAGCGGCGTTTCGCTCTCGCGCCCGGACCTGCATGTTTTCGTTTTTGGTGGGGATGGCGACGCCTTTTCCATTGGCGGCAATCATTTCAATCACACCGCCCGCAAGAACGTGAAGCTGACCTACGTGGTCATGGACAACTTCGTCTATGGTCTCACGAAAAAACAAACCTCGCCCACCTCGCCCATCGGTTTCAAATCGAAGACCGATATCTGGGGCAGCGCGGACAGGCCCATCAACCCGATGAAGCAGGCCATCGCCGCCGGTGCCACGTTTGTTCGAACCCTGGCATAACATGTTCGAACGCTGAACCGGGCGTTTTACTGACAGGAGAGGCTGGGGTCTCCCCATCGACCCGGCAGGAG
>JAYUWZ010000281.1:0-4234 GCA_043753265.1 Verrucomicrobiaceae bacterium | reverse complement strand
TTTAACGAGCAAATCGAGCGCATCGTGGAAGTGGCGCTTGTCCTCGTCATCGGTACGATGCTTTCGCGGGAGTATCTCCGCTTCGAGGATCTTGGTTTCATCGCGGTGCTATTTTTTGTCATCCGGCCCGTGGCGGTGCAGCTCGGATTGCTCGGCGCGAGCAAACTCAACGCCGGGCGGCGGGTGCTCATCGCCTGGTTTGGCATTCGCGGCATCGGCTCGCTCTATTACCTCGCCTATGCCGTGAATAAGGGCCTGCCCGACGAACTTGCCGCCCGCCTTACCGCGCTGACGCTGACCACTATTGCTGTTTCCATTGTCGTCCATGGCATCACCGTCACGCCGTTGATGAGCTGGTATCGCCAAAAATCTGCCGGACGCGCTGGAGTGCGCGATAGAAAGTGAGCATGGGGGTTGGTGGACAATCAGCGAAAAAAAACAAACTGGCCGTGAATCCATCGCCGCCTAACCATGCGCTCCAGCGAACCACTTTGGGCAGCGATATTCTGTCGCCAAATTCACACTTGCCTCGCCCTGCACAGTCGCGAGCTTGCGTCGTTGGGTGACTGCGAATACTCATCCTGGGATATGCCCGAATCCAATCCCAGAGGCGTGCCCTTTTGGAAACGCCTATTCCAGCGGAGAGCCCAAGCCACTGGCCAGCTCCCGGACGAGAGCGTCCGCGAGCGAATTGGGTGGCAGCCCAGTGACGCGAAGGTAGACAACGCCAATCCCAGTGAAGCCTTTGCAGTGAACGTGAATGTGGACCTGGCACATCTATTCACGTTGGACACGCGGGAGGAGGTTACCGCCTATGTGGTGGGCAGGGACGACCATGGCCGCCCGGTAGCCACCATGCCAATCTCCAAAACCTCTTCGACGATTTGGTTCGATTTTGCTTCTGCCGGTCCAGAATTGCCCTACGAGGGGCAGGATGTCCCTCTCGCCCAGTTTGTCAGCAATCTCTGCCACGCGCTCAAGGACGACATGCTTCCGCGACGTGAGGAGTTCGATTACATCCACATTGAGCGAGCCGAGGATCTGGTGCTTCGACGCATATCGTGGCTCGACAGCCTGAACTCGTGGTATCCAGTCTTTCACGACAAGCCTGATACCAACGCCGCCTAACCACGCGCTGCAGCGAATCCCGACAAGCCGGGGTCGCCGAGCTTGGCGTCGTTAGGAGACTTCGCACCGCCACGGACAAACGGCTTCACCGCACACATATGCTGCACCACCTCTCATTTGCTGTCATGGATCTACCCCGCTCTGCTGCCTTCTACGACGCCGCGCTTTACCCGCTCGGTTACGTTCGCGTGTGGGCAGATTCGACAGCGGTGGGCTACGGATTGCCCGATGGAGGCGACCAGTTTGCAATCAAGCTCAGTCCCGAGCCCGTGGCGGCAGCCGGTCCCGGCTTTCACCTCGCATTTGCCGCACCAACGCGTGACTCCGTGGGCCGCTTTCACGCAGCAGCACTCCAGCATGGCGGTCAAAATAACGGAGTGCCGGAACTTTGCCCGGAATACGGCGAGAATTATTATGCTGCGTTCGTCATCGACCCAGACGGTTATCGCATCGAGGCCGTCATCAATGTACCGGCCTAATTTCAATTCCCTTTCAAAATGAGGCAAATGAATTGGTCCTTTTCGCTACTGGCTTCGCTGATCGTCAGCCACAGAATACTCTGACTATGCTCCTTTTTCTCGCCTCGCCATCGGCGGGAATTCCTGCTGCCATTCGCCTCATCTTAAAAGAGAATTGGAATAACCATGCACAAGGTCAACACAGCACACATCGTTGAAGTAACCTGGTCATCGCCCAAGGAAAAGTTCGTTGGCGCTGGCAAAGAGATTTCTGAGGAATTGGGACGCAAGCCGGAGTCCACAGACCTAAATGAGCGCCATCCGTTTGACGTGGAGATTTGCCGCATTCCGCCTGGGAAGACTCCCTACCCGTATCATTCGCACAGCGCACAATGGGAGTTCTATCACGTCATATCAGGCAGCGGCATCGTCCGCCACAAAGGCGGGACGACTCCGATTGGGATTGGTGACGCATTCATTTTCAAGCCAAACGAACCGCATCAAATTACGAATGACGGCACACAGGACTTGATTATCTATGTTGTGGCGGACAATCCGATCGGCGAATCGTACCATTATCCCGATAGCAACAAGTGGAGTGTGCCAATACCGGAGCGCAGAATTGTCCGTTCAGATGCACTTGATTACTACGATGGCGAAGAATGAATCGTCGCCGCACCATAACCACCCACCATGTCCGTAGAACTGTATCCTGTCGTTTCCACAGAATCCGAACTTCGTGAAAAGCTCGAGGAGGGGGACTTTCTCGATCTTGCTTTCGAGCAGGAATCCATCGCGGTGGAGGAGTTACCCACGCACGGCGATATCTCGGGCGACCTGCTCTACTGCTACGACCAGTTTGCCTCGGCGCTGCCGACGGCTACGCGAACCGCGTTCGACCAGTTTGCCGATGTTGTCTGCTGGGATTACCGGGATACGCTCCAACCGCTCGACAGCGCCTTTCAGCCCGAGGGCATCCATTTCTCGTGCTCGCCTGCGACTTGTGCCCGCCTGGCATTGGCCATCGCCTCCATGGATCAGGCTGCGGTGCGGCAGGCATTCGTTGCGGATGGCATGGTGCCGAGCGCGGAATTCTTTCTGAGCTATCTCACAGCCTGGCGCGGCATCTTCCAACGAGCGGCCGACTCGAAGCAGTTTGTATTCGCCTTTGTTCCATGAAGCGCCGCCTGGTTCCCTCGATCCATGAAAACATGCCCGCTAAACTTCCTCCTATGAACCAAACCCTTGCATCGAAGATCAAAGCTGCAAACGCTGCGCTCCTTGCCAATGGAGACCTGGATGCGGTGGGCGAGTTCTTCACCGAGGATTACATCGCCCACGTTACGGATGAGAAAATGGCCCTGGGCCACGCTGGGATCCGAAAGGTCCTGGGCATGGTGCAGCGAGCCTTCCCGGATATTCAGGTGGAAGTGGAGATTCTCGTGGAGGGGAAGGACCGGGTCGCCTGGCAAAGGACGCTCCGGGGCACGCAGCAGGGCGGCTTCAAAGGCTTTCCGGCTTCTGGCCGGGCAATCGTGTGGCGCGATATGGTAACGAGCCAGTTCCGCGACGGATTGATTGCGGAAGAGTGGTTCATTACCGATCTCGCGGAGCGTCTCCTGCTCGCGAGAAAACAGTAGCTGGTTCAGGGTGCGTAGAGATTATCGTCCTCCGCAAATCATACGCTGCCGACACCTTCTTGCGCGCTGCATTCGAGCCGGGAAAACTGGGCGGGAGGATCCCGGCTAAGCAGCCTTCGCGACCGATCTGACCGGCAGTTCCAGGGTAAAGGTGGCGCCGTGGCCGATGCCATCGCTGTGCGCCACGAGGGTGCCGCCGAGTTCCTGGGCCACGAGGACTGCGCTGTGCAATCCGTAACCGTGACCATCTTTGCGCGTGGTAAAGCCGTGCTGGAAAATCCGGATGAGGTTCTCCGACGGAATTCCGACGCCGTTGTCGGAGACGGAGATGCTCACGTGCGCGCCGCCGTCGGCGATGCCAAGTCGAATTTGGCGATCGTCCCGGTCCGCTTCCTGGCAGGCGAATTGTGCGTTCCGGATGAGGTTCACAAGAATCATCTGCACCTTGTGCTTTTCAACGAGAATCGGTGGCGACGACGCATATTCGCGGATGGGCTGCACCTTGTGGCGGACGAGCGAGTCGGAGTTGATCCGCAGGCTTTCCTCCAGCAGATCGACGGCGCTCACCACTTCCCGGACGCCCGACACTTTGCCGTAGTTTTGTTGCATCGCGACGATCTCTTTGATGTGCACGATATTCTCGCTCAGGACGCCGAGTTCGCGGAGGAGCGACTCCTGTTCCACGATCAGGCGTTCCGAGAGTCGCTGCATGTAGTTGGGGAGTTTCTTTCCCGCGGGGTGTTGGGCAAAGAACGCCCCGAGGTCAGCGGCATTCTCCCGAAGCAAAACAGCAGCGCGCGCGACGTTGTCGATGCTCGATTTGCGCACGGCCGTGGAGATCACCGAACAAGAGACGTTGACGCTATTGAGGACGTTGCCGACGTTGTGGAGGACGTTGGTGGCGACTTCCGCCATGCCGGCCTGCCGGGACGTGTCGATGAGTTGCCTGTTGACCTCTTCCAGGCGGGCTTCGGCAGCCTTGATGGCGGTAACGTCCTTGGAGATGCC
>JAYUWZ010000280.1:0-4234 GCA_043753265.1 Verrucomicrobiaceae bacterium | reverse complement strand
GGAGACCGCTGGCGGCTGGTGGGCGATGCCCGGGCGTTGCTCGCGGCCATGACGCGGAATGTCGCCCTGCGCTGCTGGCGCGATCGCGCCCGCGGCGTATCCGCCGAGATGCGCGGGCTCGGCGATCACATCCGCGCCCTCGCCGAGAACAGCGAAGTCGAATGGTATCGGCCCGAAGAAAAGCAGGCCCTACAGCGCTGCCTCGAAAAGTTGCCGGACCGGAGCCGCAAGTTTATCGAACTTCATTATGGGCTCGATGTTTCGTCGGTCGAAATCGCCCGGCAGATGGAGATGTCGGCCGAAGCCGTCCGGCGCGCGCTGTTCCGCCTCCGCGCGCAACTTCGCCGGTGCATAGAGCGAACGCTGGCCAAACCCTAAATGCGACTCATCGACACAAATCCCGAGCTGGAATCGCTGATTCAAGGCTACGTCGAGGGTCAATTGACGCCCGGCGAGTGCTCGCGATTGCAGGCGATGCTGGAAGGGGATGCATCCCTCGTCGATGTGGTGCTGAACAGCATCCAGACGGACGAACTGCTCCGCCGAACGGTGACCGAAATGCATTTGGAGCTGGCACCTTCCCGCATGGGTGTCGCGCCGAAGGCGGCTCGCTTGCCCCGGCGGCGATGGGGCGGAATGAAACCGGCCGGCCGGCGACCCGCGCTGGCTTGGGGCGCGGCGTTTGCGGCGGGATTTGCAGTTTTGTTGGGAGTCTTGGGGTGGTTCGTCCAGCCCTCCGATGCGTTGATCGTGGCCAGCTTTACCGGAACTTCGCCGCGCTCCAGCCTAAGTGGCGCGACGCAACCTGTGGCGGTCGGGCATCGGTTGCGACCGGGTGAATTGCTCACAACCGAACCCGACAGCCGCATGACGCTGAGATATGAGCGCGAGGCCACAGAGTTCCAGTTCCTCGGGCGAACGTCCGTTCAATGGCTCTCAACCCGGCACGGTCGTCAGTTCAATTTGATACAAGGCCGGTTGACGGCGAAGGTCGCGCCCCAGCCAGCGCGGGAACCCATGATCTGGCGGACGCCACACAACCAGGCGGAGGTGATCGGAACCGAGTTTGTTCTGGCGACCAGTTCGACTGCGACTCAACTGGACGTCGCGCAAGGCTTGATCCGCCTGACCGGTAGCGAGCGGGGAACGCCATTGAGCGTTGCGGCCGGGCAATACGCGGTGACGGCGGCGGGAATTGCCCTTGAGGCGCATGGCACTCCCCGGCCCTCACACGCCGACGAACGAGGAGCAATCTTGCGTGAATGGTGGGATCGCCTCCCCGGCGTCGCCGTGGCGGAACTGACCGCTTCGACGCGCTACCCGGCAAGGCCCACCGGCGAGGAACTGTTGTCGAGATTTGAAGCGCCCTTCAACTGGGGAGAGAACTATGGCTCGCGCGTTCGGGGCTTGCTCCATCCGGCAGTGGGCGGCGACTACACGTTCTGGATTGCGGGCGACGACGGGGTGGAACTTTGGCTGAGCCAAAGCGAATCCTCGGAGAACAAAAGGAAGATCGCGTCGTCCTCGGCCTGGACCGAGCCTCGCAATTGGGACAAGCAAGACAGCCAACGCTCGCTGCCCGTACGCCTGGAGGCGGGGCGGGCCTACTTCATCGAAGCCTTGCACAAGCAGGGCGAAGCGGGTGATTGCCTGGCCGTGGCCTGGCAGCCACCGGGTCAAACGCGGGAAGTCATCCCGGGCACGTTCCTTTCACCACCGAAGCCACAACCATGACCACCCATTCATCCCGCCGCCGCGGCATCCGCGCTGCCTTCACCTTGATCGAGTTACTGGTGGTGATTGCGATCATCGCCGTCCTCGCGGCCCTGCTTCTGCCCGCCTTGGCCCGAGCCAAACAGGCCACTCAGCGTACGGTCTGCATCTCCAATCTGCGGGAGTTGCACCTGGCGTGGAGTCTCTATGCAAATGAAGATGACGATCGGCTGGCGCTCAACGGCCTCACCAGTCAACCGACCTGGGTTTCTGGAAATTTGTACAATGCCCACGACACCGCGAATGAGGACGCTCTTTTGTCGGAAAGGGTCGCCACGATCGGGCCGTATTTGAAAACGCCCAAGGTCTTCAAGTGCCCGTCCGATCCGTCGCAGATCAACATCGGCGGCGTGCCGAAGCCGGTGGTCCGCAGCTACGCCATGAATGCTTTCGTCGGCTGGGTCGGCAGGCCCACGCTCCTGCCCACGGCGGCCCGGAAAATTCCGGATGAGAACTACAAGGTCTTCCGGCGAATGTCCGAGCTCCGAACTCCCACCGAGACGTTCGTCTTTCTCGATGTGCATCCGGAGAGCATCTGCTGGATCTTTTTCGGGACCGATATGGAGCAGGGAGAGGACCACACGATCTTTCACTACCCGGCCAGCACTCATCAGGGTGGAGGTGTGCTCGCGTTTGCTGACGGTTCGGTGCGGGCTCAGAAATGGCGGGACGAACGGACCAAACCCGAAGCGCTCCGGCAGGTAAAGGCGGCTCTGGAAGATACTCATCTCAGCCATGGGGTGCCTTCGCCAAACAATCCCGACCTCGAGTGGCTCCAGTCAAAAGCGTCTTACCGCAAATGAACCACCCCGGCTCGCTCCCATGCGCCGATCCATCACGTTGCAGCCGCGCGCCTTCACGCTGATCGAGTTGCTGGTGGTTATCGCGATCATCGCGGTGCTGGCCAGCCTCCTTCTGCCCGCACTGGGAAACGCGAAGGCGCGGGCGCGCACCGTCGCGTGCAAAAGCAACCTGCGCCAGGTGGGGTTGGCGCTGGCGATGTACGTGCATGACTTTGCGGTCTATCCGCCCGAACAGGAGGTGACGCGCAGTGCGGGCGGAGCCGCCTTTGGTCTCGCCTGGTATGAGTTGCTGCTCCCCTATTGCGCCGGGAACCGGGATGTCTGGTTCTGTTCCGCGAACAAACCCATTTTCCGATGGAACTCAGACCCCTCGCTACCCCCGGTATCCTACCAACGACGGGGTTTTAGTTATGGGTATAACTGGGCGGGAGGCGGGCGTTGGGAGGGTCGTACGATGGGACTGGCGGGTCGGTTTGACTGGTCCGGCAACCAGATAAAATGCATCCCCGAAACGGCCGTGGCGGTTCCCTCCGACCTGATCGCCATGGGCGATACCGTCTCGGATTTCCTCTGGGACGGCGCGCTCACTCCCATGCGTAACCGGCCGGAATGGCCATACGACACGCCCCTGAACGTGGCCCCAAGCAAGCGTCACCAATCCGGCGCGAACATGGTATTTGCCGACGGTCACGTGGAGTATGCCAAACAGACAAACTGGTTGAGCTCAACTTCAGATGTCAGGAAACGGTGGAATAACGACAACCAGCCGCATCCGGAAAACTGGTCCTGGTAACTGAGATGCGTGGCCATGAATGTTCGAAGGTCTCTCCTGGTGTCCGGCGCGTTGCTGGCGATTGCCGTGGGCGGCTATCGACTGGCGAGCTTCATTGGCATCAAGGCGGACAGCACCGACCTGCCGGAGGGAACCTTCTGGGTCTGCTTGGAGCAGAAGCATGAATTCGTTCAATCATTGGAACAATTGGCGGCCGTCTATGCCGCGGGTATTGGCGCTCCGCCGTGTCCCCGGTGCCCATCGCAGAACACCGCGCGTGCGCTTCGCTGCACGCACCAGGCATGTCGTCACTTCTTCTTCGAACCGGTCGTCCTTGACGGCCATCCATCCTGTCCCATATGCCGACGACCTTTGAAACTTCAGCAAAAGTGAGGCGCTTCATCCTACAGGTTGGCGCAAGCACTGTGGGCTTCCTCTTTTTCGGTATCGCAAATTTGTCGGGTGCCGCCCAACCGCTGACGGCTCCATTCACGAAAATCACGGGGCCTCCGGTCGGCACCGAAGTCGGCAACGCGCACGGATGCGCCTGGGTCGATTACGATCAGGATGGGCACCTCGATCTGTTTGACGTGAACTACAACGTCGGGAACAAGCTGCCGGGCTTTCTCTACCAAAACCAGCAGAACGGCACCTTCCTGAAGGTCACCAACAGCGCAATCACGCGTTACATCGGCGCCAGTCCGACGTGCGCCTGGGGCGACTTCGACAACGACGGCTTTCCCGATTTGTTTCTTCCGGACCAAAACGCCACCAACCGACTCTTCCGCAACCATGGCGACGGCAACTTCACGCAGGTCGTGAACGGCGACAGTGCGACGGGGCAGAATGCGCGCACCTTTGGCGCGGCTTGGGGCGACTTCGACAA
>JAYUWZ010000279.1:0-1865 GCA_043753265.1 Verrucomicrobiaceae bacterium | reverse complement strand
TGAATGCGGTGAGCTTGCGCGCCGTCTTGCCAAACGAGATGAGGCACAGCTCCTGGCCGGGCGGCAGGGTGTTGATGCGCTCGCGGATACGCACTTTTGCCTCCTCCAGCCGGGACTTGCCGCCCGCCTTGTCGAGCGCGCCCATGCTGGCGGAGACATCGATGAGGATGGGCAACCGCGCGGTGGCCTGCGCCTCGCGCCGGAGGAAAGGCTGCATGGCCGCGAGCACGAGAAGGATGAGCAGTAGAATCTGGAGCAGCAGCAGGATGTTGCGTTTGAAACGCTGGAAGGGCGAATTGACCCGCTGGTCGCTCAGCACCTGCCGCCACAGCACGAGCGAGGAAATGGTCTGGCGGGGGCGGCGCAGCTTGAGAAAATAAAAGATGACCAGCGGCGCGAGCAGCGCGAAGAGCCAGGCGGAACTGAGTGAGGTGAAACTCATGGCAGCGAGGCTAGATCACCCACCCCTTGCGGCGCATCGTCTCAAAGAAGAGGCGCTCGAATGGCTCGGCGGAACTCGTGGTGAGGAAACGCCCGCTCCGCTGCGAACACAGCGCGGTGAGCTGCGCCTCCAGTGCCAGGCGGTATTCGTGGTAAAGCGCGAGCAGGTCGCCCGCGTTAGAAATATCGAGCGTGTGGTCCGTCTCGCAATCCACGAGCCGGAAGTCGCCGGCGATTTCAGGGGCGATTTCCGTGGGGCTCAGGATTTGCAGGGCGAAGACCTCCAGTCCAGAATTGGTGAGATGATTGAACGCGCGCTTCAAGTCGCCGCCGGTGAGAAAGTCCGAGAGGACAATTGCAACTCCACGGCCACGGTGATGCCGGAGAAAGGTTTCGATGCCGGCATCCACCGGCATCTCCCCACCGGCCTCGATGTTTTCCAGAAAGGCGAATAGCTTCCCCTGCCCCGCGCGCCCGCTCGTGGGGCGCAGGAATCGTGGGCTGCCGCCGAGAATGCCCGCGCTCACCTTTTCCGAGCTGCGCAAGCCCAGGATGCCAAAGGCTGCCGCGAGGCGCTGGGCCATGGCGAGCTTGCCATCGAAGGCCATGGAGGCCGAGGCATCGATGAGCAGCGCAATGTGCATCTCCTCCTCCATGTGAAACTGCTTGAGGTAGGGGCGGTTGATGCGGGCGAAAATATTCCAGTCCACAAAACGCACGTCGTCGCCATGCGAGTAGTCGCGGAAGTCGCAAAACTCAGTGCTGGTGCCTCCCTTGGCCGCGAGATGTTCGCCGCGAGCGCGGTTGGTAAAACGGCGGGCGGCGTTGAGACGCAGCCGGGCGAGACGATCCAGGTCCCGGTTGGAGAGAATAGAGGTGATTTGTGCGGCGGAACTCATCGCGCGGATGGCGCACAGGAAACACGGACTTGTAGAGATGACGAGCGCCATCTTTCGAACGAGGCAATCTTGGGCGGAGCTCACTCCACCTTGTGGTATTAAAGTAACAGGAATTAACGCTTGGCGGGAGGTGCCCCCACGCCCATTTTCCCCACGCCCATGAAACTCCGTATCCTCACCCTCGTGCTCGCAGTCGCCCTGACGCCCGGTTGCTTCAAGGACGAAAAGAAAGCCGCGAAGAAGCGCGGCGACGACAAATACCGCACAGACAAGCCGCCAGTACCCACGAAGGACCAGAGCGCGGACATGACCTTCATGGGCTTTGTGGGACATCTCAAGATTGCCGTGCAGCGCCGCGATACCGAGATGCTCGCCTCCATGATGTCGCCCAATTTTGGCTATCGCTGGGACGCTGCACCGGACGGCGAGACGCCCTTTGCCTACTGGGACAAAAACAATCTCTGGCCGGAACTCAATGCCCTTATGAGTGAGCGCTGGGTGCCCTACGACGGCTTCATGGTGGTG
>JAYUWZ010000278.1:0-4237 GCA_043753265.1 Verrucomicrobiaceae bacterium | reverse complement strand
CAAGCGACCGTGAGCCGCGCCACGTAGTGGCGCACCTTACCCTCCCAGACAAGTGTCCCGCGTGCTTTCCAATTCCGCGGCTACAGAGTTTGTTGATTTACTCTATTCCTCCCCCAGCCTCCGCGCTTCCAGCGCCCACACCTCAGCCGCCGCACCCTTGCCATCGCCCAGCACCCCGAGGCCCCACGCCCCTTCGTCGCCCCGGGCATCCTCGTCTATCCGCTTGTCCTTCACGATTTCCTTGTCGTTGACGTAAAAGCTCACCTTTCCTCCATCGCGGCGGTAGAGGAAACTGGCGTCGTCGTCGCGTGGGATTTTTACCACGTTTGGCGTGTCGCCATCGTACTTTGGAGCAAAGTGAATGCCGTTCTCCTTGTCGTACCATTTGTCCACGCGCAGGCTCCACCAGAACGACGCCCCGCGGCCGGTCGTCAGCGGCGAGTGACCGCTGTAGATTCCGAACCCCGCGCCACTTCTGTCCTTGGGTTTTGTGGTGAAATGCCCGCGCACCTCGAATCGTTTGCCGAGGCTCCCCCGAAACAGCGATTTCCCAAAAATCCAATCCCCCGTGAGCACCAGCCGCTCACGCTTGGCGTCCCACAGGTTTTCCCCGTCAAATTCCAGCCAGCAATGCCGCTCCCCAGCCGGGAGCTTCGTCCATTCGCCCTTTTCGTAGGCTTGCTGGAATTTCGCCAGCGTCACCATGCCTTGCGCAAATGCAGTCGCCTCCTTCTCCACTTTTCCGGCGGCAGCCTCGAGTCGCTTCACCGCTTCCTCCGCTTTGCCCGCAGCCAGCGCCACTCTGCCCGCCACGTAATCCTCGCGCGCCGGCCCGTGATGCATCCATGCCTCGCCGTACGTGAATTTCTCGTCCACGCCCAATTGCCACGCAAGCGCGCCACCATCGGCTGCATAGCGTATCTCTCCACCCGGTGCCCGCATGGAATCCAGCGCCTTGGCCGCGCGCTCCATGTCGCCGCTCGCCCAGGCCTCCACGCAAAGCTGTGCCGCATGGTTCAGCTTCATCGCCGGAGTGTTTGTCGGCGACTGCATCCGCTTCTCCCGGGTTTCCAGCAGCACCTTCGTGAGGGATGGATGCCGGTAAACGGCGCGCCAGTCCTCGCGCCCGTAGGCGATTCCAAATACCGCGCTATTGAGCCGCGTGGGGAGGTTGGAATCGAACCGTCCTGTCTGGGCGCACGCCCACCCGAACGCAAGGAGTTGCTCCTCATCACCTCCCCAAAATGGACGGATCCCGCGAAGGTAGTTGCTATACGCCGCCAGTGAGTCGAATTGCGCGGCGGCAGCCCGGTCCAGCCACAGGCGCAGCACCTCGGCAGTGGCCGACCTTCCTTTGTCCAGCACCACGATCATTACCGTCGCCGCATAGGGCATGGTTGGCTTCAATTCCCAGGCTTTCGTCAGCCATTCCCCGGCGTCCGCGTAATACTTGCGGATGTCTTCCGGCTTCCCGCGCCCACGGCCCATGCCCTCGCCCGACTCGCGCCACGCCAGCCCGCGCGAGGTTTCGCCCGCCAGGGTGAGGCGCGCCCACTCGGGAAGCTGGGACTTCTGGTAGAGCTCGATGTGGCGCTTCTCCCGGTTCTTCCGGATGTCTTCCACGCTGGGATAAAGGTGGTGATACAACCTCCAGTGCGCGTCTTCTTCATCCGCCGGGGCCTCCGACAAATGCGCTGCGAGGATCTCGAAATAGCGCTCCGTTTCCTTTTTCGTATTCCCCTTGTCCCGGCTCTCCGTGTGGCTCAGCACCTGTGCCTGCGCCAGCACCCGGAAAAGGCTGGGGATGAGTGTCTCGTATCCCGCCTCCGCCACGTGGCGGAACCCCTGGAGCGCCTCCTTGCCGCGCGCCGCCTCGCTCAGGACACAGGCGGCAAAAAAATCCACGAGCGGCCGGCGCGTCTCGCCGCTGATGATCTTTTCCGCCGCCGCGATCCACTCCGGCTTCGGACTGTTCACTTGCTCGAACGCCCAGCGCGGCACCGCGTTCTCGAAAAATTCCCGCACCTCCTTTTCATCCGTCGCTCCCTTGAGCCGTGCGAGCTCCGGGGCCACCACGCGCGCGTCCACCCATTCCTTGCGCGACGCCTCGAACTCCTCCGTGGACTTGCTGCCCTCGGCGATGACGATGGGTTTGGTTCCCGTCCTCTCGAGCAGCGTGGCCCAGTCAATCTTCTCCGGCAAGTCGTCGGCGATAGCAGGCATACAGGCAAATGAAACAACAGCAGCCAGGGCCGCGCGTCGGAAGGAAACTTGCATGGGCAACCATTAAGGCCCCACGCTCCAGCGGCAAGCCTGCTGGTTCAGGAATGAAACCCGGAGGGTTTGCGGACAGTAGCCCCGGGTAACACCTGGGGTAAATGCGCAATGCGCCGCACCCCGGATGGGGTGCCGGAGCTTTGGCTCACCTCCGGTTCGCTGCATCCACTTCAAATCACACCTGCCTCCGGTGGTGCACTTTTTTCAATGTGCAACCCCCGCCGAGGTGTGGCATACTCAGCGTATGGGGGATTGGGCTACAGAGGAGGAAAAGCACGCACGCGAAGCGTCACATCTTAATTCCCGTGGAACATGTGGAACACCCTATTTCGTCCATTTCGTCCATTTCGTCCATCCAGTCCACCGCATCAAGCGCAACAACTGCAACAACCCCCACGAAGCCTGTCGTCTCACTTCTCACCTCTCACGTCTCACAAAGCAGCTTTTCAAAATATTCAGACTTCACGAGGCTGGCCGTCTTCGCCACACACACGGGCGCATGTCCGCCACCTCTTCCAGACAAAAGCCGGGTCTTACATTGCTTGCCGCCTTTTTGGGCTGGATGTTCGATGGAATGGAGATGGGTATTTTCCCACTCGTCGCCGGCCCGGCCCTCCGGGAGATGGGGACGATGGCGGGGGTGATGAAGGGGCTGGACCTGGAAATTTATACAAAAGCGTGGATGGGGGTGGTGATGGCGTGGTTCCTCCTCGGCGCGGCTGCGGGTGGCCTGGTGTTCGGATGGCTGGGGGATCGCATCGGGCGGGTGAAGGCGATGACTTGGAGCATCCTGTTTTACTCGGGATTCACCGGCCTTTGCTGGTTTGCCCAGACGCCGGAGCAGCTCACCTTCCTGCGATTTCTCGCTGCGCTGGGGATGGGTGGCGAGTGGGCGCTTGGCGTGGCGTTGGTGATGGAATCGTGGCCGGAGAATCGCCGTCCGCTCCTCGCGGGGGCGATTGGCGCGGCGGCGAACCTGGGCTATGTGATCATCGCGCTGATTGGGATGAAGTGGAAGATCACCGATGACTCGTGGCGCTGGGTGATGCTGGTGGGCGCGGCCCCGGCGGCACTGACGTTTTTCATCCGGCTCTTTGTGCCGGAATCCGAGAAGTGGGCTGCGAGCGTGAAGACCCGCACAGTGACGCCGGTGCAGGAGGTGTTTTCGCCCGCGCTGCGAAAGCGGACATTCCTCGCGATCGCGTTCGCGAGCATCGCGCTCATTGTGACGTGGGGCGTGGTACAATGGATTCCGCTGTGGGTGGACCAGATGATGGGCGGGCAGTCGGATCCGATGCGGAAATCGACCATCCAGCTTTGCTCGGCTGTGGGGGCGACCATCGGCTCGCTGCTTGCGCCGATTGTGGGCGGAATGATTGGGCGGCGGTGGACGTATTTCTGGCTCTGTGTGTGCGCCCTGGCCTCGTGCTACTGGCTGTTCCTGGGGCTGCACGGGTATGGCCCGCTTTTCCTTTTTTCCACGCTGCTGGTAGGGCTTTTCACAGCGTCCTTTTATGGCTGGCTGCCGCTGTATCTGCCGGAGCTTTTCCCCACAAGGGCGCGGGCGACGGGGCAGGGGATTGCCTTCAACGCAGGACGAATCCTGGCGGCTGTGGGGGCTTGGCAGATGCCCGCGCTGCTGGGATTTTTTGGCGGCAGCTACAACCATGCAGGCGCGACGCTCGCGAGCATCTATGTGCTGGGAATGATATTGATCTGGATGGCACCCGAGACGAAAGGACGGCCCCTGCCGGAATAATCTGAATGAGTGACACTCCACCGCCTTCATCGACAGCGCCTGAGACGCACGCGCGCTTTGTCAAAATCGTGGAAGCCACCACGGACGTGGTGGCGATGGCGGATCGCGCCGGCCGGCTGCTTTATCTCAATAACGCGGGGCGGCAAATGTTTGGCTGGCCCGCGGGGGACACGCTGGCCGGGCGCATGGTGCAGGAGATTC
>JAYUWZ010000277.1:0-4241 GCA_043753265.1 Verrucomicrobiaceae bacterium | reverse complement strand
GCCTTCCGTCCTCATGCATCGGTATTACAACAGTGGCATTGCCCCTCGACGAGATGGCCGCCACGGCTGCGGAGGAAGCGCTGCGGCAAATCCGTTTTTCCATCCCGGCCCAAGCACACCGGATTGTGCTGCCCGTGAAGTTTCAAGAGCGCGAGTCGTGTGGACCTGCCAAGCCGTGAGAGGTGACGAAAAATGAGATTACGGAGTAACAGCAGACTGGAGATTTTTGTTTTGCCGCCGTGCGTTCAACCAGCGAGACCCTCCGGACAATGAAGTCATTTCGCATTCTCGCCGCAGTCCTCACCATTGCAGGATCCGCCCCGATCTTCGCCGCCGAAGCGGCCAAACCTGCCGAGGCTGCAAAGCCGATGGAGAACCTCGATACAGCGATTGCGCATGGCATCAAGCTGCTGGAAGCGGGCGATTTCAAGCAGTTCATCGAGACCTTTGCCTCACCAGAGGACATCAAGAAAATGGAAGCAAGCGGCGGAGCGGCGGAAGTGGCAAAGCGCTTTGGCACCGGGCAATCCGAGGTGGTGCTGAAAGTGCTCAAAGGGATCAAGGACGTGAAGCCCAAGATGTCCGAGGACGGGAAGACGGCGACGTATGCGCTTCCAAAGGGGGTCGTGGAATTTAAGGAGGAGATCACATTTCTTCGCCTTGGCGCGAGCTGGTATATTAAGGACTAAGTCGAGGGCGAGTTTCGGTGTGTAGCAACGCTTGCAGGCGGGCTTTGACGACTGAATTCTTTAGGGATGCGAATAGTTTGACTTGGTTGGAAAATTGTCGGATATCGACTCTCTCTTACATGCTCCACGTCCACTCCTATCTTAACCTTCGCCGCGCCTCGAGCACTCGCACGTGGGTTAAACAGCCGTACACGAGTGGACAGGGAGCAAGTTGATCCAACGAACCAACGACGCTTTTCAAACCCTGTCCGCCATCTGGCCGGCAGGGTTTTTTGTTTTCCAAAGCAATGACCGCCGCACCCACTGAAACACTATTCGCCGAGTTACGCTCGCTGCCGCGGGCGTACTGGGTGCTGCTGCTGGGGTGGTTCATCAACCGCTTTGGCACATTCGTGCATCCGCTGCTGACCATCATGCTCACGGGGCGCGGGTTTGCTCCCTCGCAAGTGGCTTGGGTCTTGTGCGCAAACGGGCTGGGGCAATTCAGCGCGGGGTTGCTGGGGGGCTATTTCTCAGATCGATTCGGACGGAGGAGCGCGCTGGTGCTGGGCACGTTTGGAAACGCGCTGGCGATTGTCGGGCTCTACATTGCACTCACTTCAGGAGGTGCGCCGTGGCTTTTGGTGGTGCTCATGTTTTGTGCGGGTTTCGGAGGGGGATTCTACATGCCTGCCAGCAGCGCGCTGCTCGCCGATGTGGTTCCGCCCGCGCTGCGGTTGCGTGCGTATTCCGCGCAACGGCTGGCCATCAATGCGGGATTTGCGTGTGGCGCATCCACGGCAGCTTTCCTCGCGGTGTGGGCGGTGTTTCTCGGTGATGCGCTCACCACTGCGGCGTTTGGCGTGATCGCACTGCTGTACCTCCCTCGTGGATTGAAGGCCTCCCGCGAGGAGGCGACTTGGAAGGAAGCGTGGCGCGTACTGCGGCGGGATGCACCATTCTGGGCGCTGGCGGCTGCGACCCTGCTTTCGTCATTCCTCTTCCAGCAATTCAACTCCACCTTTTCGCTGGAGGTGATGCGGCGGGGGCTCACGGTCAATTTGTTTGGCTGGCACCTCACTCCGCCCCAGGTTTTCGGACTGATCCTGGGATGGAACGGTGTGATGGTGGTGCTCTTTGAGCTGCCGCTCACAAGGTGGACCCAGCGGTTTGCCTCGCGCCGGGTGATCATGATTGGCTACTTTCTGCTCGGCGTGGGGCTGGCGATGAATGCGATAGCCGGTGGGCTTTGGGTGCTGATGATTGGGATGACTGTTTTCACAATCGGCGAGATGCTCAGCCAGCCGATGCGCTCGGCCTACGTGGCGGAGCTGGCCCCGGTGGCGATGCGGGGCCGCTACATGGGGGCGCTGGCCATGGCCGGGACGTTTGCGCAAGTCATCGGCCCGCACGTGAGCCTGCCGCTGCACGCGTGGTCGCCCAAGCTATTGTGGGTGGGATGCGGGGTGCTGGGGATGCTTGCGGCAATCGTGCTCGGCTATTTTGGGACGGAGAAAAAATGACGAATGACGAATGCGCGCCGCTTACCGCCTCGTCATTTGTCATTTCCCTACGCATGCACTGCGAGCGTCTCAAGGTCTCCAATGGTCGCGGCGCCGGTGGTGCCGAGTTGGTGGATAACGTCGGAGGCTGCGGCGTTGGCGAGTGCGAGGGCTTCGCCGACATCGGCGCCGGCGGCGAGGGCTGCGGTGAGATTTGCGCTCACAGAGTCCCCCGCGCCCACGATGTCGATGGGGCCGCGGATGGGCAGAGAAGGAGCGCGGTGAACGACCTCGTCGTCGCTGGGCCCAGGAGAACCAGCGTCCGCGCCTACCATGCCGTGCTCGGCCAGGGTGATGAATACGGGCTTGCGATTGGTGCGGGCGAGTTCGAGCGCGGCATCTGGCACCTGGGCGATCTCGCTCAAGTCGCGCCCGAGCATGGCGCCGATTTCCTGCCGGTTCATTTTAAAAATCAACGGTGGCCAGCCCCGCAGGCTGCGGCGGCTATCCGCGAGGATGGGCAGGGTGGGATGCTCGCGAGCCACCTCGGCCAGGGCCTGTCGGACAGGCTCGGTGATGACTCCCGTTTCCGCGATGTCCACCTGGTCCATCACGATGATGGCGTCGACCTCCGCCGCCACGCTACGCAAGGCACCGATGATTTTGCGGGAGACTTCCTCCGGTGTTGGCGTCCAATTTTTTAAATCCAGACGGCTCAATTCGCGGGGTGGCGCGCCCGGCTTGTGGAGGAGCGGCTTGGTGTAGGTAAAGGTGCGGCGGTGCGGGGTCTCGATGAACCCATCGCAGTCCACGTGTGGAGTGGCCCGGAGCGCGCGCTGGAGTTCGTAGCCCTCGCCGTCGCGTCCGCAAAAACCAATCACGTTCAGGCGCCCAATGCCGAGTGCCGCGAGATTATTCACGATAGTGCCCGCCGCCCCCGGCAGGGAACGAACATTCGTGACGTTGTGAACGGGCAGGCCGGTCTCGATGGAAATTTCCGAGAGTGCCGGGTCGATGTCGAGGTAGCGGTCGAGGCAGAAGTCGCCGATGACAGCGAGGCGCAGCGTTGCGTATCGGGAGGTGATTTCGGTGAAGCGGGAGCGGAGCACGGTGATGAAGGGCGAGGGTCAGCGGAGCGCGTGGTGGAGGGCGTGGATGAACGCGAGATTGTCGCACTGCGCGTAATGCATGACGCCGCCCATGCGTGAAAAGCTTTTGCAAAATCGCAGGTAATAGGCAGCGGAGCTTTTCGGCGGTTCACCCTGCGTCCAGTCCCAGCCGCCACCGTCCTGCAGATCCACCACGAAAATGGTGTGTCCGCTCACCGGGGCGCGGTCGTCCTGCAGGCGCAAATTGTGGACGCAGCTCAGACTTTTCTCGAACACCTGCGGGGCCATGATCGCGGAGCCCACGGAGAGGACCACGCCGTCGTCGAGCCGATCGACACTTGCGCAAAACGTGCGGTAGTCCTCCGCGGCGGCACGCCCGATGGCGGCGCCATTGAAAAGCGGATGGCAGCTCACGATGTCGTAGCCGATGCCGGGGTGAATGGTGGCCGATACGCCGAGGCGATGCGCCTGCGCCAGGATGGAGGCCTGCGGCCAGCGATGCTCGACAGTGTGGCGGCCCGCTGCAAGGCCGTGCCGCTGCATGGCCAGGAGGAGTTCCGCCGCCGCAGGAGCCCGCTCATCGGGGTGCGTGAGCATGGCACGGAGATCGTCGAAGGTGGGGAGTGTACAGCCGTTTCCGATGATGTAACGTCCAAGCGCGCCACCGTAGCCTTCGCCCCGCAGTCCACCCGCCAGCAGTGCGAGGTGGATGTTGCGACCAGTCTCCTCCCATGCGCCAAAGGTGCCATCCGCGACGTTGTCCTCCACGCCCTCGCAGGAGCGGCCAAGCCAGGCAAATTCCCAGTCGTGGATGCTGCCCGCGCCGTTGGTGGCGAGGTGAGTGACCCAGCCGCGCTGCATGAGTTCCGTGACGAGGAGCCCCGCGCCGTTTCGCAGCAAGTGCGCTCCATACATGAGGATTACCGCGGCTCCGCGTTCACGGGCATTGCGAATGGCGCTGG
>JAYUWZ010000276.1:0-4242 GCA_043753265.1 Verrucomicrobiaceae bacterium | reverse complement strand
CCCCGGCATTTCCCCACAGATGAAGCGCAGCTCGGATTGCCGCACGTACCGTGACGGTGCACCCGAGGCCGCCGAGGTGGCGTTCACCTTGTCGTAATCCCAGTAGGTGTTCAGCGTGGCCTGGCTGATTTTCCGCGTCATGGAATCGAACGCCGAGCGCGCCGCCTGGAATTGCTCAATCTTTGCCTTGGTGCTCCGCCAGATTTTTCCCGTCAGTCCCGTCATCTGCATGAGGATGCCGCACAGCAGCGCGATGATTACCGAGGAGACCAGCAACTCCACCAGCGTCATGCCCCGTCGCTGCCGGCGGCGGCCTGCCATGCGGGATTGGAGGTGCGGGCTAGTCATTTTTTGCGATTTGCGAGGAGAGTGTTTTGATCTGCAACCCAGGCCCGGGGACAAAAAGATGTTCACCATCAAACGCCAGCGCCCGGTTGCTTGGGTTGTTCGCGATCTGCACCGTGAGGGTGGCGAGATACTGCCCCACATGCCCCGCCTTGTCCGCCGGCACCTTTGTGTTGGTGACGATCCGCGTGTTCACGTGATAAATGACTTTTGCCTGCTCTTCTGCCGATAGAGCCCCTCCCGATCTCGGCACCACTTCCTCGCCCGCCTCGTCAAAATACCGCAGCTTCGGCTCGCGAAAAGCCCGGCCCGAGGTCGCCGCCGAGTTTGGCTGCCCAGCCCCCTGGTAAATCAGCACTGAAAAGTCCGTCTGCCGCGCATCCGCCAGCACCTTTTCAAAAATCTGGGTCGCTGCGGAATTTGCTGCCGCATTGCGATAAACGCTCATCCCCGCAGGTAAAAGCCCGATAATCGCCACGAGCGCAAACGCCACCACCCCAATGGCCATCACCACCTCGATTAAGCTAAACCCTCCCCGCGAACGATTTGCGCAGGGACGCGCAAAGACAAGGTCCGGGGTTGGGCGAAAGGGAGTCATCGGTATATGCGAAGTAAATACTGATGTGGATTTTAACAAGGGTCATGTTGATTAAATTATCGCGACGATTGCGGCGAATCTTCGACAACTCCCATTGAGCGAACTTTCAGTGTGCCCTGCGCGTTGCACCCGCCTGGCCTCCCCGGTAGATGGCGCTCTGCAAACCCCACGGCTCTGCCGTCTCTTCGCGAGTTACCATTGGGCATGCCAATGGCAAACGCCGAAGGCACACTTTTCCCCGCTACCAAACGTCGCTTGCCCCATTAGGCGTTGGGCGTTGAATGTTGGACGTTGAGCGTTTTTTTCCTCCTCCCAACAAACGCAAAACAGGCGTCCCTCGCAGGACGCCTGTTTGTGAGTTTCAGAAAACGAAACCGGCTACGTCGCGACCGCCGGCGTCTCGTCGCTGCGCTTCACTTCGCTCTTCAGGTCGCGTCCGCCGCGTCCACTCCACCACAGCACCACTGGTGCCGCGATAAAGATGGACGAATACGTGCCCACCAGGATGCCGACGAGAATCGTCAGCGCAAAGTCGTTCAGCACCGGACCGCCGAAAATGAACAGCGCGAAGGTCGTCAGCAACGTCACACCGCCAGTCAGAATCGTCCGGCTCAGCGTCTCGTTGATGCTCGCATTCATAATCGCCGTGATGGAGCCCGCCCGCCCGGCCTTGATGCCTTCTCGAATGCGGTCGTAGACCACGATCGTGTCGTTCACCGAATACCCTGCGACAGTCAGCACCGCGCCGACAATCACCAGCGAAAGCTCGCGTCCCAGCAGCGAAAACACGCCAACCGTGATAATCACGTCGTGCAGCAGCGCCACCAGCGCGCCAATCGCGAAGCTGAACTCAAAGCGCACCGTCACGTAAATCAGGATGCCCACCATGCCGAGGCCCAGCGCCATCAGCGAGTTGTTCGCCAGTTGCTGGCCCACGACCGCGCCTACGCGCTCCACGTTGGCTTCGGACATCTTCGCCTCGGGAAATTTCGTCTCCAGGTGCTTGGTGATCCGGTTTTTGCCGAGCTTCACGGAGAGCAAAGCGCCTTCCGCAGAAGGCTCCTCGGTCACCACCGCGTCGGGTTCCTTCACTGCGGCCAGGGCCTTGGTCACCGCATCGAGCGCGGGCATCGTGCCCTCGGGTTTGAAGAGCACGCGTCCATCCATGAAGCGCTGGTATGCTTTCCCCAGCTTGCGCTCAATCTCGCTCGCATTGGCCTTTGCCGGCTGCACCGCAAAGTATTTCACGCCATCCACCGTCAGTTCCTTGATGGCGCTTTCGCTTTCACCCGAGGCCTTCAGCGTGTCGTGGAATGTCTTGAAGTCCGCCTTCTCGTCCTGCGGCGTAAAGAGCACCCGGTCATCGCTTCGGCTCTTCAGTTTCGCCTCGGCAAATTTCTGTGCAAAGAAGTCCGTGAGGTTCACGCCCTGATCCGCCGTGCGAATCACGAGGAACTTCTGGTTCGCCGAGCTTTCCTCCTGCGCCACAGCCTCGCTCTCGCCGATCTCGTTAAGCGACGCGCGCACAGCGTCCATCGACGGCGCCTTGCCCTGGATGTCATAGGTCAGCTTCGTGCCGCCCTTGAAATCCACGCCAAAGTTCTTCTCACCGCGCATCGCAAAGATTCCGATCGAGGCGAAAATCACGACGAGCGAACCAATCGTCGCCATCTTCCGCTTGCCCATGAAATCGAATTTCGTGACCGGGATGAGATCCACCATCGTGATCTTCTTGATGATGCCCTTGTGCAGGCCCCACGCGAACAGGTTCCTCGTCACGATGAGCGCCGAGAACATGGACGCGATCACACCAATCACCAGCGACACCGCAAATCCCTTCACCGGCCCGGTAGCCTTCCAAAAGAGCAGCCCCGCCGTGATCAGCGTCGTCACGTTCGAGTCAAAAATCGCGGAGAATGCCTTGTCATACGCGGAGTCCAGTGCCGCCTTCAGGTTCTTCCCCGCTGCCTGCTCTTCGCGCAGGCGCTCGTAAATGAGCACGTTCGCGTCAATCGCCATGCCCAGGGTCAGCAGGATGCCCGCAATACCCGGCAGCGTTAGCACCGCGTTAAACATGCCCATCGCCCCAAAGAGCAAAAGGGCGAAAACAATCAGCGCCAGGTTCGCCACCAGTCCCGCAAAGCGATAGTAAAGCAGCGTCACCAGCACGGTGATCGCCGCACCCACCAGGCCGGCGAGCACACCGCTGTTGATTGCGTCCTGGCCCAGCGTGGAGGAGGTGCTGCGCTCTTCCTCGATGCTCACCGGGTTCTCCAGCGGATTCAGCAGCGCGCTCGCAATGCCCCGTGCTTCCTTCTCCTCAAAGTCACCCTGGATGATTGCACTGCCGCCATCGATGCCCCCGCGCGCCATTGCGTCTTCGGTCAGCCCCGCTGCGGAAATCACCACCTTGTCCATCAGGATGGCAAATTGCTCACGCTGATTTTTGTTCGCCGCCATGCGCTGCGTCACCTCCGCGAATTGCTTCCCGCCCACATCGTCAAACACGAGGTGGATTTCCCATCCGCCCATCTGGCCCATCCGCGCAAAGCCTTCCTTCACCTTGTCCCCGGTGATTTCTACTTTCTTCGACACCACCATCTGGTCCTCCACATCCTTGCCATTCTGGCGGTGCTTGTACGTCACGATCTCGTAGGCCGGGTCGATGAACGTCGCGGGATTCACCGCCTTTTGCATGATCAGCGACTGGCTTTGCACGTGCACCATGCGGAATTCCAGTTTCGCCACTTTCTTCAGCGCCTCGCGATACGCCTCGATGCGCGCCGGGTCCACGCCGGGGAGCTGCACTAGCACGCGATCCGGCGGCGCCGGTGCAATCACGGGCTCGCTTGTGCCCATGCTGTCCACGCGATTGCGAATCGCCTCGATCGCGCGCTCCAGCGAGTCGTCCGTGATCGGCTTGGGATTCGTCTCATCCGGCTTCAGCCGCAGCAGGAAGGACGTGCCGCCCTTCAGGTCGATGCCCAGCCCGATTTTTCCCGCGACGGTGACCTTCTTGTTCCCGTTCGCATCGAGCACGAACTGGCCGTTCGCATCCTTTTCAAATTCGTCGAAAGGAGGGACGAAGGACCACAGGGCCATCGCGGCGGCCAGCACCGTGAGTGCGGAGCCGAGGATGCGCTTCAGCTTCTCCTTGTCCGTGGTGAAATACCACCCGAACAGCAGGAGGAGTACAATGCCGGAGATGAAGGTAATTGCGGGAGACATGGGAAATTATCAGGCTTCTTTGCTTAGAACATTGGCCACTGCGCTTTTGTCGACTGTCATTTTGCAGTTTT
>JAYUWZ010000275.1:0-1869 GCA_043753265.1 Verrucomicrobiaceae bacterium | reverse complement strand
CGAAGTAGCGGTCGCCGGCATCTCCGAGACCGGGGACGATGTAGGCTTTTTCGTTGAGGCCGGTGTCGATTGCGGCGGTGAAGATGAGCACGTCCGGGTGGTCCGCGACGAGCTGCTTGAGACCTTCCGGGCAGCTCACACAACAGACGAAGCGGATGCGCGAGGCGCCGGCTTCCTTGAGCTTGGAGATGGCCGCGCTCGCGCTGTGGCCGGAGGCAAGCATGGGGTCCACCACGAGCACATCGGCATCCGGCAAATGGTCGGGGAGATTGAAGTAATACGACGTGGGGCGGTGGGTGTGCTCGTCGCGCTTCATGCCGATGTGGCCCACTGTCACGTCGGCGAGGACATGGAGCATGCCTTCCACCATACCCAGGCCTGCACGGAGGATGGGGGCGACGATGATGGGGCGGGCGAGCGCCGCTCCCTCATGTGCTGCCAGCGGAGTGCGAATGGAATGCGCACGGGTGGCGAGATCGCGGGTGGCTTCGAATACGAGCAGCGTGGAGAGTTCGGCAAGCCGTGCGCGAAATTCCTCGGGAGGTGTCTGTGCATCCCTCAGCCGGGTAAGTTTCACGCGCACGAGGGGGTGATCGATCACGGTGACTCCATGCGGGATTGCGGACATAGTGGGCGGCTTCTCCCATAAATTCCGGCGCTTGGCGAGCCGGATGGAGGGAAGATGCCTTTCAGGATTGCGAGAAGGGGATTTTGAGGTCATTATCCTGCCGATATGAAGGCCATCACGGTGCTTTTGCTTCTGCTTGCCGCTGTCCTGCCTGTGAAGGCGGGTGAGCGGGTGACGCTGTACGCCACTCTCCTCGAGGGCACTCCGGTGGAGCTTTCCGATGGGTCCAAGTGGCAGATGGACAAGGGCGACTGCTTTCCCGTGGTGGCGTACAAGGAGTCGCACACGGTGGTGATTCTCCAGCTCGCTTCCGTCACGTTTGCGGTGCCCGCCGCAAAGACAAGGGAGGTCACCAAAAAGGAAGTCCCGGCGGCCATCGTGAGCTACCGCGCCAACGTGAATACTTACATCAATGGCTACGCGGCGCGATGGCGTGCGGCGGCCGAGTCGGGCAAGGCCCAGTAAATTTTAAACCAATGAAACTCTACGTCAAAGTCTGGTGCCCCTGGTGTGTGGCCGCCCGCGAGTGGCTCGATAAACGGGGATACAAATACCAGCTCATCGACGTGGAGGCGAAGGCTGCCGATTACGATGAGATGAAACGCCTTTCGGGACAGAGCAAGACCCCGACGCTCGTCACGGATGACGGCAAGGTGCTGCCGGATTTCGGGCCGGATGAACTGGCCGAATTCGTGAAGGAGCACGGGCTCACGCCGTAGCCGATGTATGAGTTTCTCATCATCGCGGGGGTGTTCCTATTCAGCCTGGCACTTCGCACCACGGGCTCCATCCTGCTCCAGAAGATTGCAGTCCTTGGTTTTCTCACGACCTCTTTTTTAATCGGCTGGCTGAGTTCGGGGAGCCTGCTGCTGGGCGTGCTGTTTGTGAGCTTCTGGCTGGTGTGGCCCTGGTATGAATTGATTACGCGTGTGCGCAAAATCTCAATGCCCGTGGACAAGTCGCTGCGGCACAAGGCCCCGCCACATCGTGAATTTTTTCCCGCGCTGGAGGATCTCACGAGGGAGATCGAGGGGGAGGGGTTTGAACATCTCGAGGACCTCGGACGAGAGTGGGAGGAATCGCGGCAGTTCTTCCGCATCTTTCACAAGCCCGACGAGCGGCTCCAGGCGGCCATCTGCCTTGTGGAGCAGGAGCAGTTTGCATTTTACTATCTGCGGCTCATCTCGCGGTCGGACGACGGGACCATTTACACGACGTGGAATTACCCTTTCTCGCTCATC
>JAYUWZ010000274.1:0-8946 GCA_043753265.1 Verrucomicrobiaceae bacterium | reverse complement strand
CGGAGATCATGGGGTCGCAGTCGCAGGCTTGGTGGTGATGATGAGGCGGCCTTCCTCCACTTGCACACTGGCGATGCGGTCGAAAGAGTGCAGTTCCTTATCGGCAAGCCTGACTTTGGCAAAATCCTTCTCGAGCATCTTAAGAGCGGCGTCGATTCCCCACGTGTGCGCAAACGTCATGGAGGGATGGAGACCGAGGCGGCCATGGTAGACGCCGATGACCTCGGGGACAAACTTCCCGTTTTTGAAGGTGGGCTTGTAGGAAACGCTGCTCCATAGGAAGCCGATACCCCAGGCATCGCGCTCCATGAAGATGGTGACGATGCCGGGCGAAAACTTCACCGACAGGGACTTGAAGGTAATTCCCGGGATGACACCCTCGGTGCCCTTAATGGTATTCATGAAGCGATTGGCTTCGAGTTCCTTGTATTCCCAGAGGCTGGCCTGGCTGCTTTCCATCTGGCGCTGCCATTGATCCCTGAGCATAAAATCGCCTGCCTCATCCAGCGCCGCAGGGGCGTTCTCCGGTGGCCACCAGTAGAGAACCACGGCGGCGATGAGGGCGGAGAAAACGAGGGTTTTCACCAGGGCCTTGAAGTCGCGCTTCACCCAGGTGTTTCTTGGGTTCACGATGCCACTCACGCGGCGTTTCTTTTCCTCGTTGGTCTCGTAGTTCTTTTTGTCTTCCGGTCTCGGGAGGAGGGAGCGGTCGAGCTTGGCTCCGCAGTTGTGGCAATAAACGCGCTCGGGTTCGTTCTGGTGAGCGCATTCTTCGCACTTGATGGTAATATTCTCGGCCATGGTTTAGTCCTTCTTCTTCGCTGCGGGTTTTGCCTCGGGCTTGCTTTCCGGCTTTTTCGCGGGAGCGGAATCGCCGGAGTCTTTTTTTGCGGCACTCTTGTAGCCTTCGCTGCGGTAATCGGTGATGTAAAATCCGCTCCCCTTGAAGATGAGCCCGGCCCCGCCCCCTAGGAGCCGGCGCACCTTGCCTTTGCCCCACTTTTTCATCTGGCATTGTTCCTTGGGGCAGGTCTCCAGTGCGTTATCGCGCATGGATTGAAAGCACTCGAATGATTTGCGGCATTTTGTGCATTCGTATTCGTATGTCGGCATGGTAAATTTCAGCGGAAAGGGCCTTGTGTTATAGCAGGCTGCGCGCCGCACGCAACAGCGACGGAGGGTGGACAACGCACTATTCAGAATTGGGGGCGCCGGAAGTCGGACCGCCAAGACGCCAAGGATTGAAACACGAAGACGCGAGGACACGAAGCATACAAAGGAACCGCGGATTTGGAGCCTCGCGTCGATGTGAGGCGTTATCCATCGCGACACAGGAAGGCCGATGGTTCGAAAGGGAGCCCTCGGAGGACACAGAGCATACTAGGGAAGAGCGGCTTGGACCACTTGCGTCGGCGCACCGTGGTGGTTGTGTTGCGATTGCCGGGGTTTCTCAGTGTCTTGAAATGCTACAGGCGTGTCTTGATTTTGCACGCTCGCAATACACACCAGCCTCGCGCGCCTTCGAAAATGGTGAAGACTCCCAGCCCGCCAAGCAGCCACGGCCACAGACGGACCCCTTCGATGCCCAGAACCACGGCGGCAGCGATGAGGATGATACCGCTGAGGATGCGCACGAGACGCCCCGTGCCTGTTATATTTTGTGACCAAAAGCCCATGACTGCCTGCGAAATTCCCCAGAACATCCGCAGAGAGAGCGGCAACGCAAATGAAAGAAATGGGCAAACTGCCCCGAAGAGTTACCGGACGGACAGGTATACAGCCGAGCCTAGCAGGCCCGATAGCAAGCCCATTCCCAGCATCACCGCACCTGCGGCACGCCATTTCGGCGCGCACAGGTAGATGATTCCCATGAGCACTCCCAGCGGCCAGATGACCGGGCTGAGCACGAGAGTGCTGACGAAAAAGGGTGGGTGAACCTTGCGGGGGTCGTCTTGGGCAAGGGCTTGTTCATGAGCCGCGCGGGCCACGAACCCTGGGAGAGAAACGCTGTGTTTCATACCCCATGATGGGGCAGGTTTCGTGCCGCGCAAGTGGCATCGCCAATTCGAACTACTTTTTAAGTTTCGAAGCGGTCAGGATTTATGGGACTTTGCCATCACGGCGATGGCAATGCGCACTCTACAGGCAGACGGAACAAGGAGGCTTTTGCGGTAACGCAGGAGTGAAACAAAAAAAACGCCATTTGGTTTGCCAGATGCATTCCGCCTAAAGGCGGGACTACGTACCTAAGCGCCCCGGCATGGCGTAGTGGCCAGCCGGGGCGTGGGTGTGTGTGATTGTTGCGAGCGCGCTTACTTCGCTGCGGTTCGGACGACGACGCCGCAGATCTCGTCGAGCGAGATGACGGCCTCGTAGAGTTCCATGCCAGTGAGTGCGGTAATGTGAACGGCGCGATCGCCGACCACCTCGAGCTTGCCAGCGATTTTTGCGCCGGACTTGAGGTGGAGTTCCACACGCTGGCCGCCCTGCTTGCGCAGCGTGCTCACGATGGTGTCGGCCTGCTCAAAGCCAGCCATTGCGGGAACGATGCCGGTGGCGGCGAGGAGGGTGGTGAGGGCGAGAATGCGAAGTGTTTTCATGGTTTGCGTTGGGTTTTGGTTTTAGATGAGTGAGATCACTTGATGGAGAACTGGATGGTCGCAGTCCGCTCGCCTGCGCTGATGCTGAGCAGGTAGTTGCCGGGGGCGAACTTCTGTTTGTCCATCGTCTGGTCGAGCGTGGTCTTGCTGGTCTTTTGCAGCAGGATGATCGCGGGAGCCCCGCCCTCGACGGGCGTTCCATCGGCCTTCGCCTTGGCGACGTTGGCGATGATCATGTCGGCCTGGACGCCGACGATGAGTTCCGCATTGGCGGCCACGGCGCCCGCGACTTTGGCAAAGGGCTCGCCCTTTTTGTGGGTCGCAGCCGTTCCGCCGAGCGAGACGGTAAATGGCAATGGGCCGCCGTCCTCCTGCGCGCGCACTGCGCCGGTAGCGATGCCGAGGATGGAAAGGAGGGTGAGGATGAGGTGTTTCATATCGTGTGTGTGTTGGTGCTGGTTGTGGTTACAGGGCTTTTAAAAAAGGGGAGCGCATGGAGAGTGCGATGAGGTGTCATTCACGCACTTTGCACAAAGCGGGGAGTGCGCGCCATACGACGAAAGGCGTATCCGGCAATCCCTCCGGATATTGCCGACGCAATGCGTCCATTGCGTGATTCGATTTGGCGAGCCGTGCCCATGTCATGCGCCCACATTGCGCGCACTCGCGGAATCGCACCATCCGACTTCAGTCGGAATCAAAGCTGCATCGACCTCCGGCGAAAGTCGGAGGGGTTTGAGCGGTGGCTTCCCCACACGCGCAGGCACGCTCCGACACGCGATGAATCTGTAAATCCATGCATTATGCAAACTGTCGCCACCTACATTCCCCTTCGAACCGAAAGCGTGCTCCAGGCCCGCCGCCAGCGGCGTCTTTGGTGGCGTCGGATTGAAACCGGTCTCTTCTTTCTTGCAAACCTGACCTGCACCATCGTGTTCGCATGGCTGCTGGTGTGGCTGGCTGGGGAGATGTGGACGGAGCTGATGCGGTAGTCGTTTGCCGACCACGCGTTCCGCCGGGATTGTGGCTGCTTCCAAGAAGTGGGTCGGGCGAGACTCGAACTCGCAACCAACGCCTTAAAAGGGCGCTGCTCTACCATTGAGCTACCGACCCTTGGAAAAAGGGAGGTGTGGAAGTAATTCACAGGCCCACGGGACGCAAGTGCTAAATGCGACTTTGCGGAGCGGCCCACATTTCACCCTGTCACCTTGTGTCCACAGTAAAGTTGCGCCACTACGCGGCGCGGCGCTTGGTTGCTTGATCCGTGGGTTCCGCTTCGCTCCACACCAGGGCTATTATTGTGGCTGCTGCTACGCGGCAAAAATGCTCGCCATACGCTATTTCGAATCGTCGCAGTACTCGGAAATGTCGTAGAGCGTGGGGTCGCGGGTGACTCGCTGTTTGCGGGCGAGTTTTTTGCGGGCGGCGGAGATGGGGCCGTCGCCATCATCATCGGCGGAGTCGAGCGCGTCGAATACGTCGCCGTATTCGGATTCCAGCTTTTCCGGGTCCTCGCCTTTTTCGAGGCGGGCGATCACTTCGTCCATCTGCGCGGGCATTTTCTGGCCGGTGAGCTCGCCCATGCGGCGCATCATCGCGGCGAGGGCGCGGGGGTCGGGGTTGTCGCTTTCGGCGACGCCCCCAAACTCACGCTCCATCTCCGCCATGGCGGCATCCATCTTGGACTCGTCGAGGTCGTCCCCGCCCATGGGATCCTCGGACGCCTCCTTGGCCCGGCCGGTGATGGCGAAGCCGCTGAGCATCTTTTCCATCTTCCAGCGCGGGTTGTCCGGGCAGCGTGGCAGCGTGTCCGCGTAGCGCAGGCTGCGCGCGAAGAACGAATAGATGCGTCGGTTTTGAGGGCAGTAGTATTCGTAGATCGGCATGGGAAATCGGAGCGAGACGCCATCTGTATTTTAACCTTCTCAAATCACTGTCATCTTGAGGTAGCTTTAAGCGACTGAAAGATCCCGTCCGAATTCAAGGGCATTAGGATCACCATGAAGTTCCACGGGATCGTTGCCTCGCAACGCTCGCCCTTCGGGCTGACTTCGTCAGGCTTTCTCACTTCGTTCGAATCACTCGCTTAAAGCTCGCTCAGGATGACAGTGACAAGAAAGGTGAAATTACAAGCGGTTTGGCCTTACACGTAGTATTCGCGCCATTTGCCGTCCGCGCCTTTTTGGCCGGGACGGGGTACGGGGTATTTGCCCCCTGCGAGTTCCTTGAGCGGTGCGGCGCCGGCGAGCGTGAGTTCGTCCACCTTCGGGGCGAATTCGAAGTTGTCGGCCATGTAATCTTCCATGGTGATCTCCTGGCCGGTGTGCGCGGCCCAGCGGCCCATGGAGGTGGTGAGACTGGCCATCACGCCGTTCTCCACTTCGTTGTAGGGCTTGTTATTGCGCACCGCGTCGATGAGATCGTCCCACTCGAGTTGGTAGGGATCAGGCTCCGACTTCGGCCCGGACCACACGAGGTTTTCGCTCTTGACGAGGTGGCCCTTGAAAATCTTGCTGCGGGCGGGCGAGTGGCTCGCGCTCGACACTATGGCGAGGCCCTTGGTGCCATGCGCGTAGGTGGCGAACTGCTGGGCGCAGCCGTCCATGTTGCGGCCCTCGAAGAACAACTTCGCGCCGTCCGCAAACGTGTATTCCACCGAGTAGCTGTCGAAATTCTGGTCGATCCAGTCCTCGCGGTAATTGCGGCCACCCGTGGCGGCGACTTTCACCGGCCATGCGTTTTTAATCCAGCACGCCTCGTCGATGTTGTGGATGTAAAAGTCGCTGAAGGCACCGCCGCTCGCCCACAGGAAGCTGTGAAAGCGCTGAATCTGGTAGTGCAGCTCGGGGATGTTTTCCGGGCGGGGTTTGCTGCGGAATGAAGCCGCCGGGGGATGCTGGCGATAGGCCCGCAGCATGAGAATCTCGCCCGCCTCGCCCTGCTGCACGCGATCAAACAGTTCCTGGCGCACGCGGCAGTGGCGGCACATGAGGCCCACGCCGACCTTCAGGTTTTTCTTTTTGGCTTCCTCGCCGAGCTTCAGCATGCGGTTGCCGCTCGCGGCATCCACGCACACCGGCTTTTCCATGAATACGTTCACGCCCTTTTCGATGGCGTATTGGAACTGCGGCCAGCGGAACGCCGGGGGCGTGGCGAGGATGGCGATGTCGCCGGGCTTCAGAGCATCAATGGCGTGCTTGTAGCCGTCGAAGCCGATGAACTTTTTGTCGCCCACGTCCACCTTGTCCTTGTGCTTGCTGCTCAGGCTGCCGAACGACCCGTCGAGCTTGTTTTGAAATACGTCGGCCATAGCCGCGAGCTTGATGGGGCCGTTCTGCACGCTCAGCGCATTGTTCGCCGCACCGCCGCCGCGACCGCCGCAGCCGATGAGCGCGATTTGCACGGTATCGGTGCCGGCCGCGTGGACGTGCGGCAGCATCACACCAGCCAGCGCCGACACGGCGGTGGCCTTGGTGGTGGTCTTCAGAAATTCGCGACGGGTTGTAGGAGAGTTCATGGGTTTGGTGCTAACGGTGATGACGAGAGAGACCCGGAAATCATCGTGGAATTTGGCGGATTGCAAGTTGTTCCGCAGGGGAAACTCCCGAAACCCCCGCGACAGGGACCGTGCTCTTCGTGCGGCGCGCTGTATTCGACGCGGCTACTTTGCGCCAAAAAACTCCTGAATGAGAATGACGATCACGATGATGACCAAAAGAATGTAGATGACATACATTCCCCATGGCATCCGTGGATCGGACGATTGATTCAGGCTGCTCAGCCATTTCGAGCGGCTGTATTGCACCCCGGCGTCCGACGCCATTGTCCTGACTGCATTGAACGCATGTGCGGAGACGTCCCGGTAGCCGTAGTGCTCGACATAATCCGGGCTGCGCAATTTGCGGAGGCAACGCTCGAAGACCTTTTTGCGCTCAGGCGGCTCGGCGGATGCCACGTCCACCACGCACCGGGCGAGCACGAGCAGTGTCTTTTCGTAATTGGTGATTTGATCGTGCGACAGCGATTCCCGGTGGGCTTTCCAATCGTCCAACCGTTTGGCCAGGGCACCATCCAGCGCGAGCCATGCGTGGTGAAAATTGCACGTACCATCACGGGGCAGCGTCACCGCCCGCGCACTGGCAGCCTGCGCTTCCGCGTTTTTCTCCAGGCAGCGCATGGCCAGGGCCACAACCTGCAGGGCCCAGGCGGAGGCCCCTTTCCACTCCCGCCAGTCTTTCAGCCATTCCCCGGCTTCATCCACTTCCCCGCAGTTTACCAGCGCACTCCCGGCAGCGGCCCAGAGCTCCCACCGGGAGCGCAGTGGTTTGCGCTCGGCCTTCACGAAATCCACCACTCTGCCGGGTTGATTTTTGCGGGCTAGAATCGACAGCCATGCGGCCCAGGCGGAATGGCCCACGGGAGTCTCTGCGGGCAGTTCGCGAATCCGTGCACTGCACCTGGGGTCCTGCGCCGCATTGAGGAGCATGGCGTAGCAACCTCCGGCCTCCTCGTGAAGGCCCGGCTTGTTGAGGCTGGCTGCGATACTCGCCGCACCCTCGGCTGCCCAGCCTTCCTCCCGCAGCACGTTGCCGGCGGCCTGAAGCGCCGTGCCCGACGGCTCCGGCGCGAAAAGCAGCTTTTCAAAAATCTCGAGCACGGGTGCCTTGGCAGACTTCGTTCTGCGGTACTGCAATTCGCCCAGCAGGGTGCGCGCGCCGGGGAGATGCGTGTGAAGCTTTTGCAGCGTCGCTTCCACCTGCGCGTCGTTCTTAGCCTCGATCTGCATCTCGAGAATCTTGTAGGCGGGATACTCAAACGATGGATCGGACTCCCAGGAACGGTGCAGCGCCGCGAGTGCGGCATCGCGATTTCCCAGGCTGAGCTCGGCCTGCGCCACATACGCATGCGCGCTCGGGTTGTGAGGAGAGAGGCGAACGAACTGCCTCGCAGCGTCCCGGCTTGCGACGTGCTCATTCATTTCATGGTGCCATGCCGCGAGCATCTCCCAGGCCCACTCCAAATCCGGAGCCCGCTCCGTCACAGCCCGCATCAAGTCCACGGCTTGTTTGGCAAAGCCGCGATCCCTGTTTACCCGCGCAGCGCGAGCCTCGAGCTGCACGGGTGCCTGGGGGCCAAATACGGCAGGTCTGCATGCCGCAAGCGCTTCCTCAAACCGCCCTGCGCGCGAGAGCAGGAGGGCGCGCAAATCATGCGCCCCGAGATGCCGCGGGTCCATCTCCAGCGCCTTTGCGATGGCGCCTAGCGCCTCATCCAGCTGCCGTTCCGGCAGGAGCGTGGCGAGCCGCAGCAATGCACCGGTGTCGCCGGGACGATCGGCAATCACCTGCCGCGCGAGGGCCACAGCCTCCCCCTCGGCATCCCCACTGGCTGTCCACTCCGCGAGGCGGCTCCACGCCCACTCGGATTCCGGATCGAGCTTTACCACATGGCGCAGCCGCTCGATGGCTTCGGGCGAGCGGTCCCTCCTCCACAGCACCTCGGCAAGGTACGCGTGATTGCTGGCATCCAGCGGAGAAGCTGCGATTGCGGCGTCCATCACCCCGCGCGCCTCGTCGTAGCGTCCCATGAGCTGGGCGGCATCCGCCAGCGAGCGGCTTGCCATTCCCCATCCCGGGGAAATCGCGAGCGCCTGCCGGAATGCCTCTGCTGCTTTCTCCGTCTCCTTGGCGACCATCTGCACGCGGCCAAGGTCGTACCACACTCGCGGCAGCAGGGGAAAGCGCTCGACCGCCCTACCCGCGATCTGCACCGCCTTGTCCGTGTTGCCCATGTGGTGATGCTGCATCGCCACGGCGCTCCATGCATGCCAGAGGTCCGGGCGGGCGGCCAGGGCCTCCTCAAGATTGGCGAGCAGTTCATCCGGCGGCAGCACTGGAAAGGCGAAGCCGTGAGGCGGCCAGGCGGTACCACTCGGCACCCTCCGCAAATTGCCTCTCGTCCCACAGCAGATTTGCATACGCCGCCATGAACTCCGCGGAGAGCGGCTGCGCGCACATCGCTCGCAACAGCCAGCGCCGGGCCTGGGGCCGGGTGCGGGCATCCTTCCGCAATTCCTCCCCATACTCGTGCCAGAAGATGGGCTCCGCTTTTTCATCGGTGGCCAGCGTGGCCAGGTGGGCACGCTGCTCGGTCTTCGTGGCCACATCGCGGAGAGACCATGCGCGCGCCCAGCGGAGGTGGTTGTTTTCCGGGAAAAGCTTCAGCAGTTCCCCTCCTGCCTCATGCGCCTTGCGCAGATTGGCATTGTAGCCCGCGAGCCTGCGACGCGCAAAAAGCGTGACACGGTGGCCAGGAGCCTCCGCCTCGAGGCCGGCCAGCGCCTTCT
>JAYUWZ010000273.1:0-1870 GCA_043753265.1 Verrucomicrobiaceae bacterium | reverse complement strand
CCTGGAAAACCAAAGGACGCGCATGGTCGTCACCACCTGGCTCAAACGCCCGGAAGCCGAGAAGCAGAAGGTAAGGGATTCGGCCCAGACTTTTCTGGAGACGTATGCACCGGTGGTGGGGGAGTGAGGATGCCGCGGGAGAAGACGTCGCCCATCAGGAGACGTCTAGCCCGCTTCCGGCAGGTCGATGCGCACGATGGCGGTGGTGGCGTCGGTGAAGGTCACGAGGGCGACGATCTGCCCGCTGGCGTTGAAGGAGCGGGTGACGCCCGCGCTGCCGCTGATGGCTTTGAGCACGCTAAAGGCTCTCACTGTCTTCCCTGCGAGAGGCTGGCCTTCGCGCATGAGTTCGCGGACCGTGCCGTTGGCTGTGGTGGCATAGAGGGCGAAGTCGGTGGCGCTGGTGATGCCACCGGGGCCTGGGTCTGAGCCCACGCCTTTGTGCAACACGGAGGTGAAGATGGGTCCCATTTCGGCGGTACCCATGGCGAGGGAGGCGAAGGTTTTCCACTTTGCACCCACTGGAGCGCCGACAGGCTGTGCGCCTTCGCGGGCTACGAGCACGAGGCCCAGTGATGCCGATTGCCACCAGATGCCGTCGTTGTCCGTGGAAAGCACACCCACACCCTTGGTGCCGCCGAGGAATGCGAGGCTGTGACCGTCGAGCGCATTCACCGGGTCCGTAAAGGCGCTGAATTTCACTCCGCTCGCCATGCCGGGCGCGGGGTCGGTGATGCGTGCAATGGGCGCCCAAGAGCTGCCATCGTCGGAGGTCTGGAAGATTCCCTTGGAATTGCCGCTGGAAACAAAGGGAGCCTGCGTTTTGAGCGTGCCCAGCACAGAGACAATCGACCCGAAATCGCCGGGCGACGCGAAGTTGAGTTTGCTCCAGTTTTGATCTCCAATGGCAGGGGTGGAGAATCTCAGCGTCGGAGAGGCCAGCGTGCTGATACCTCCCGGCTCGGCGAGTGCGAGCGCCTGTGTTCCGCTGGCCATCGTCAAATGCACGATCGCCTGATTGCCAGTGGTCTGTCCGCGTCCGTGGCCGGGGCTGCTGCTGAGCGCCTTGTGCAGGAGGAATGATTTGATGGTGCTGCCGAGCGCTGCGTCGCCCTCCCTCACGAGTTTCACCAGAGATGGGGAAGCGGTGTCCGATGGCTGCATCCACGCGCCCATATCGTTGGCGGAGACTACGACCGGACTGCCGCTGCCGGGGAGCAGGACTGCGGTGAAGACCGTGCCTGAATTCTCGGTGGCCGGGCTTCCTTCGGCAGGAGCCGTCTCGCAGATGGAGACGCTGCTGAAGGCGCGGTAGGTGGCGCCGCCCGTGCCGGGAGCCTGGCTGCCCTCGCGGGCAATCACCTGCAGGTTGCCATCGTAGCCATTGCTTACGATGACGGTATCGGTCGCCGAGGTGGCCCCGCTAATGGCGGCGATGAATGCGATGTGGCCGAGGTTATCGAGCACCGGATCCTTGAACGCCTTGAACATGGCTCCCGGGACGCCGGGTACGGCTTCGCCAATTTTCACCACGAGAACGCCATCCACGAAAATGCCGGCACCGCCAGATGAAAAGGACCTCCACTTGCCGATGTAGGCGACCTGCCCATTGTCGTTGATGATGGGCGGGCCGAAGCCTGTCCACAGGGCGCTGGAAGGGATGCGAAAATCCACGCCTGCGCCTGGCACTGGAGCGTCCTTGGCGTAGAGCGAGGTGACCGACGGAATGGTCCTCGTCACGGTGACGGTGAAACTGGCTGTCGCTTGATTGCCTGCGTCATCGGTCGATGTGATGTTCACCACCGTGTCGCCGATATTAAAGAACGAGCCGCTCGCAGGCGTGACGACCAGCGTGGGTGCCACATCGAGG
>JAYUWZ010000272.1:0-4247 GCA_043753265.1 Verrucomicrobiaceae bacterium | reverse complement strand
CATTTGGATTTCGGAAACAAGATTCAGTGTTCGTGGGGCGTGGATTCTTCGGCGGAAGACGGCGGGCCGCTGCGGAACTCCGGGTGGCGCACCTGACCGCCCGCGAGCGCAATCCAGCTGCTCACCGTCGTGCCCGCCAGCGCCATCGCCAGCGCGGCGGCACCGAAGGCCAGCCCGATGATGGGCAGCTGATTGAGCAGGACGTGAAGATGCTCGGCGGTGAACAGCTTCGAGCCGGTCTCCCCGGCGTGGGCGAAAATAGGATTCATGGCGGTGGATGCCCGCCCGCAGTCAGCGCCGCGCGGCGCTTATTTTTACACAACACAACTAACTCACTGCTGACCGGGCGGTGCGACGCGGACGGGGGCGCTATTTCTTTTTAGTGGCGGCGTCCTTGACCATTTTCACGTATTTGGCTGGCTCCTTGTCGAAGTCCTTCTTGCAGCTCTTGCAGCACAGATACACGTCCGTGCCTGCATGCGTGACTTTGATGGGCTTGCCGTGGTCAAAGCCGTCGTCCGAGACGGGGCACTGTTTCAGCGGGTAATCCTTCGGGATGCCCGCATGGGCGCTGTGGTCATCTTTCTTCGCTGCGGCAGCTTTGCCTTTCGCGTGGTCTTCGCCTTCATGTGCGAAGGCGGTGGTGGTGATGAACGCCGCCGCGAGCGCGGCAACGATGGTGGTGATGGATTTGGTTTTCATGTGTCTTCGTCTGTTTTGTTGTTTGTTAGTTTGTGTAAATGCCTGCGGTTCTGCGGAGAGCCGTCGTGTCGCGCGTGCAGCGGGCACGCTGCGAGACGGTGATGTAGTTGCCGTTGCTCTCCCGGTCGTAGCGGGCGATGCGGAGAAAGCGAAATCACGGGGGCACACCGCGCCCGCACGGGCGAGGTGGTGCGTGGCAGCGCGATTCAGCTTCCGCCGATGGCGGACTCCGCGCTGCTACGCGAGGGCGGGCGGAGCGTGCGAACGCAGGCTTCGATGTAAAACCAGTTCCACAAACCCGGGAACACCCGGTGGTGGCACTGTTGCGGAAAATCCAGTACCGCTTTCAGGGCCTGGGGGAACTATCACCCCGAGCCATTCCAAAGAAATTGGCAAAACCACGGTGACCGTCACTCCCGGTGCCTTTGCGGTATCCGGCATCGCAATTTTCAGCGTCTTGCAGCACCCATTCGGCATCTCAGGGCAGGTCGGCTTCTCGTCTCTCGGTGCTGGAGCGGATTCGCAGCAAGGGTTTTTCACCACTAGCATGTCACCCGAATCGTTCAGGGTTTCCCGTGCAAACAATCCCGAAATCGCGCAGTGGTTCGCCAGCACCGTGTACGCCAGCATCGCCAATATGGCGATAGCGGCGCGGACTGAGAAATGGGCGCGGATACCTTTCACTAATTAAAGAGGTTGGTAGGCTGATGGCTTGCAGTCAAGCCCTGCTGCTTTTCCATGGGTTCGGTATACGGAAACATTCGGCCTTAAAAATCTGCATCAGGTTTTAAGTATTCAGCTTAACCAGCGCTCCAGCTTCGCTCGCAGGCTCTGTCGGGCTCGGTAGATGCGAGCTTCGACCGCCTTCGCCGTGCAACCAAGCACTGCGGCGATGTCGGCGTGCGAACAGTCCTCGAATTCACTGAGCAGGACTGCCGTGCGTTGGTCCTCAGGGAGCTCTGTGATCGCCGCGCGGACTAAGGCGGTGCGTTCGCGATTCAGCGCGGCGGCGTCGGGCGCGGTGCCCGGCTCCGGCAGGCGCGCCGCAAGGGTTCCGCCATGGTCATCAGTGGGGGCGTCGAGCGACACGGTTGGATGGCGCTGCTGCCAGCGATGAGCGTTGCGCGCGAGATTCCCCGCGATAGTGTAAAGCCAGGTCGAGAATTTGCCTCGGCTGTCATAGCGCATTCGGGCCTCGTATACCCGGACAAAGGTTTCCTGCGCCAGGTCGAGCGCAGTCACTTCATTGCCCGACAGCCGAGTTAGGTAATTCATCAGCGGTTGCTTCCAGCGTGACATCAATTCGTTGAGTGCCAGGTCATCGCCATCGCACAGTCTCGTCATCGCCATGGTATCTGCCTCGTGCGGTTCGGCCATGATCAATGATGCCCCAACGTGGTATTCGGCGACGGCATGGGCAATACCCGTGCTCCAATCATCGCCCGGTAACGGGCCCCCTGTTCCGGCGTCATGTGTGAGCTGATGGCAAATGCCTGTGCCAGAGTGACGGCCCTGCAGTCGGCTTGCGTCTGGCTGGCCTCGCGCACCGCGGCCTCCACCTCTGGAGTGTAGGTTTTGCTCTCGTGCAGCATCTTTTCAAGTCGCTCAGCGGATTTGGAGATGCGCGCGCACATTTCAACGCAGCGAGGCTCGTAGTCGGCCTGCAGCTTCGCAATGAGCCGCGTTTGCTCGTCGTTCAGCGCAAACTCAGTGCGCAGCCACTCCAGTCCATCTGCCGAAGTGAGCATTCCACGTGTTTCTCTCGTGGCAAAATGGTAGCACGCGAAATACATGGCCGTTGCTAGGCCGGCAGCTAGGAGGAGGATGACGAATGGCTTTTTCATCGGTTTGCCATCATGCGTGCGTAGGGATCGAGCGTTGCCACGTGCCGCTCGGCGAGTTCGGCTCTCGCTTGCTCGTTCACGTTGCTCGCCCGCAACGACGCAGCTCCCACAGCGCCGCCAAGGGCGGTCGCGATCAATACAGCGGCAAAAGCCGGACGCATCACGAGCGTGAATAGCGGCTCGAAGAACCGTGCCCATCCGCGATTCTCAGATTCCTCGCTCCGGACCTGAATGCGCTGCCATACCTCCGCGCCGAAATCGTTGGGCACCTGGGCATTGGGGTGAGAAGCTCGAAGCAGCTCTCGAAGTTTCGGATCGTCTTTCATTGGGTAATCGAAGTGACAGCCGGGAGGAAGGTCGAGACTCCCTCCCAGTAGAGATTGCTTAACACGTTACTTGCGGGCGCACGCGATGCGGCAATCAGCCGCGCGGACCGTCGCGATTTTCTTGCAGGCAACCACCTGCGTAGCACCGTTTTTGTCGCCCGCTGCGATGGTCATGGTCTCGCACTTCATCTCCGCGACGGCCTTGCCGAGGACACGCGGCGCGGCGCTGTGCTGTCCGCCATAGGGGGCTGCCGGTCCGGCAAAAAGGGTACCTGCCCCGAAGACAGAGGCGGTGACGATGGTGAGGATGAGCGTTTTCATGATTTTGGTTTGTTTTGGGCTTTTCTGTGTTTTCCGGGCTTTAAATTCCCGTTGTCTCTTCACACACCGCAGCCGAAATAATCCCTCGCACTTTCTCAGCCTAATCCCCACCAATCCCAATGAACATGACCCAGGGTTGCGGGGGGTTCAGGCGGCTGGGGCGTGAGGTGCCTCCCATCGACGTAGCCCTAAAACGCCAGAACCCCCCGCCTGTAGAGCAGACGAGGGGTTCCGGCATGGACGCAATGGCGCTATTTCCTGCCGGGCACGTAGACTGCAACGGTCTGGCCGTGTGCGTTGGTCCGGAACTCCAGATGCGTTTCAGCGGGTTGCGCCTGCATGGCATGATTCCCCAGGCCGCCCCTGGTGTAAACCGCTACGGTGGTGACAGGACGGTTCCGTTCAGCCTTGCGTTGGCGCTCCAGTTCGGCATGCCAACGGGGGCTCGGGTCTCCCGCTTGTGCGATGCTTGCAAAGACCGCGATGAGCGCGGTGGTCAGTGTGAGCTTGGTGGTGGTTTTCATTGTGGTGGTTTGGCTTTTGTTTTCTTGTTTTCACTCGGCCCGGCATACCGGACTCCAAAGAGTATCACCCCATTCCCATTCAAACCCCTCACGATATTTGCTCGGGCTGGCAACAAATCGCCAGTACCCTGCTCGCCGCTGGCTCTCGCACGGCACCCTCTACACAGAAGCTCTCGCAAAAAAGGACCGTAGCATGCGATTTGCTAAGGCTTGAGCGGTGCTTTCGATGCCCTACTTCGCCAGTCTCTCCTGGCTCCTCTTTTTTGCTGCGCAAGTCTGCTCGGCCGCCATCGAGATTCCATTCATCTACCGCGAGGGTATGGTTTGGCTCAAGGTCGAGGCCCATCAGCGCCAGTTGACTTTTCTCCTCGATAGTGGTGCCGGAGCCAGCGTGATAGATAAAGCAGCCGCACTCCGACTTCACCTGCCATTGGGTGCCCGCGAGACGGTGCGCGGAGCCGGTGGGAATTGCTCGGCTTTTCGCATCAATTATTTGGCCGCAACCGTGGGCGGCGTTCCCATCCCAAATT
>JAYUWZ010000271.1:0-8946 GCA_043753265.1 Verrucomicrobiaceae bacterium | reverse complement strand
TGGGAGCGGCGTTGTTCTGAGTCGCCACCCACCAGTCGTAGCCGTGATCGTTTGGCTGCGGCTGAGTGGGCTTGTTGAAATGACCGTTGAGGTGCCATTTGCCGACATGGCACGTCGCATAGCCTTGCTCCCTGAGCAATTTTGGGAACGCAATTTCACTCGCGCGCAAGTGAATCTCCCGGCCATCGGGAATCCAGTTGAAGACGCCGTTGCGATACGGCGTCCGCCCGGTGAGAATCGCCGACCGCGACGGACTGCACACCCCGCTCGCAGAATAGAACTGCGTGAATCGCATGCCCTGCTTGGCAAACGCATCGAGATTCGGCGTCTGAATGACCTGGTGGCCGTAACAACCCAGATCGCCGTAGCCGAGATCGTCGGCCAAAAAGACGACGATGTTGGGCTTTTGTTTCGGCGCGTCGTCGGCTGCGCGGAGCGAACCAAGCGAAGCAAGGAACAGTAATGCGAGGTGGGAGAGACAGAGTTTCATGGTTTGGGGATTCATGGGTTGGCTTTCGCTTTCCTCTTCTTCTGGGGATTCGGAACCTCGTCGCCACCCGCTTTCGTCGCCGGGTCCATGTGTTTGAGATCGGCAGGCGTGGGGTCGGTGCCTACTTGGGTGTAGAGATCCCCCGGGGCCGGGGCAAAGGCCGCAGGAAGGATGGCAAGGGCGGTGGAGATAGTTTTCATCAGGACAAGGAAGGTGGCTGTTGGTTTTAAGCGGGAGCGAAGCGCATGATTTGCGTTTGGCTGGTGCACATCACCGCGCTCCATCCTTTTTCTCCAGCCAGCCGAGCCCGACGAGGAACTTGTCCGTCTCGGCGAGGTGCAACTTAATATACTTGTCCTTGTTAACGAAGCTGTGCCCCTCGCCTTCGTAAGTGATGATTTCGGAGCGGTTGCCGGCTTTCGTGTAAACTTCCTGAAATCTCCTGGCTACGGGGAGGAAGGGATCCTCGGTGCCAATGTAATGGATCATCGGCGGCAGATTCGGCTTCACATACTGAGTCAATTCGCCTTTCCCATCAGTATCCCGGGGATCCGCGAAATCTTTCTTGTTGGGTGCCCCTAATCCGGGATTGAACAGCACCAGCGCGTTGGGTTTCGCGCTTACGCCCGCCGGGTCGGTCTTGGCGTTGATATGGTCATACAGCAAGGTGGCTACCGAAAGGTAGCCGCCAGCGGAACTGCCACCCGCCGCGATGCGGTCGGGATCCACGCCGAGCATCCCGGCGTTCGCCCGCACCCAACGCATCGCCGAGATCGCATCCTCGACACAGTCCTTGATCTCGACCCCCTTTTGACTGATCAGGCGGTAGCGGACGCGGATGGCCACCATGCCGCGTTCGGCGAGATACTTGGCGTGCTGCTCGAACTGTTTCTCCGACCCGGATTTGAACCCACCGCCGTGGAAGAAAACAATGACCGGGACTTTCGCTTCGGGCGTGTGACCCTTCGGCGTATCGACAAAGAGCGCCAGCCTGTTCTTGCCCACGGTCTTGTAGATGTAGCTGCTCCGGATGCCGTCCCCGTGACCGGGTTTTTCGGCGGCAAAGGTCAAGGTCGGCAGCACGATCAACAGCAACACCCGGAAGAAAATGGTGAAGTTCATCGTTATTTTCGGATTCATGAGAGGGTGATGGCGGGGCGGTTGTGATTGAGGCGAAAGCCAAAACTGCGAGAGGTTTCGCCTTGGCCGGGCGGCTTTCGTTGTCATCGGGATCGTGAATTGCGCAATGGTAACGTGGCCGCTATGGCGCTGGGCCGCGTGATAACGGTCCGCATGATTCCTAGGAGGCAGGCGATAAAAAAAGCGCGGAGGGCTTCGACGTATCGGTTCATCGTTTGGGTGCGTCCATGGTTCGGTAACAGCACCAGGTGCAAAAATTAGCCCATCAACGAATTTCGTTTGTCTTGAAGAACTTCGAGTCGCGCACGGGCTTCCCGGCGAGCGTCAGGTTCTCGAAGGTGAGGTTGCGGATGCGTGCGTCGCTGGTGCTTCCCAAGGTAAGAATTTGGTAAGCTGATTTTCGGAAGATAAACAGGTCATGAACCGAAAACCAAGACCAGGGAAGAGAGGCGGGAGCGGGAATCGAACCCGCGAATAGGGGTTTTGCAGACCCCGGCCTTACCACTTGGCTATCCCGCCGTGGTTGGGACCTTGAGATTTAACGGGCCGTAGTCGGCACGTCAACGGGATATGTCGTGAATCTCGCGCTGAGCATTGAATGTTGGCTTAGGAGGAAGGTGGCGAGCAGCGCCGGGGCCTCCACTTATACAAGCACTCCTAACGCTGCCGGGGACGATTTTCGGGCTGGTGTTATGGCTTCCCTGGATGTTCACTCTCCTCCCCGCTTCTTTGGCGATTGCGCAAGGATTGCAGAAGAGGCGGAGATTTCAGTTGCACTGGCGTGGGATTCCGCTAAATACCGCGCCCCTTTTCACATCCCGATTTCGCTTTATGTCCAAGATTATCGAAAAAATTAACAACGAGCAGCTCAAGACCGACCGGAACGTCTTTGGCGTGGGCGACACGGTGTGCGTTCATACCATCGTCAAGGAAGGCGACAAAGAGCGCGTCCAGAAGTTCACCGGCATCGTGATTGGCCGCCGTGGCACCGCGATCAACTCGTCCTTCACCGTCCGCCGTATCAGCTACGGCGAGGGTGTGGAACGCGTGTTCCCGCTGCACTCGCCCCGTATCGCGAAGATCGTGGTGGAGAGCAAGGGGCAGGTTCGCCGCTCCAAGCTGAACTACCTCCGCAACCGCACCGGCAAAGCCGCGCTGGCGGTGAAGGAAGCCGTCGAGACCAAGGCCAAGGCCTAGTCTTTTTGGCTGCCGTCTGGTTTGGTGCTGGAGCTTTTTGTTCACGCACGAATACCGGATAAAGCCGGGGTGGATCTCAACATTTTCCCTACATGACTTGCAACCTCGCGCACGAGGATTCCCTTCGTGCGCGAGGTTTGCGCTTTGTCGCGGGGATCGACGAAGCGGGACGCGGCCCATTGGCCGGCCCGGTGGTCGCTGCGGCGGTGATTCTTCCGCCCGGATTTTCGCATAAGTTTTTGAATGACTCCAAGCAGCTCTCTGCGACTCAGCGGGAATGCATCCATGCGGAGTTGATGGCCCGGGAGGATGTGCATTGGGCGCTGTCGATCGTGGATCCGGAGGAGATTGACCGCATCAATATCCTGCGCGCGACCCATGAAGCGATGCGCCGGGCGGTGTCCCTGCTCGCGCAGGTACCCGACCACGCGCTCATCGATGGTCTGCCGGTGCGCGGTTTTCCCCTCCCCCATACCGCTCTCGTAAAGGGCGATTCGCAGAGCTTCAGCATCGCGGCCGCGAGTGTGATTGCAAAGGTGACCCGGGATCGGCTTATGGTGGAGATGGACACTGTTCATCCCGGCTATGAATTCTCGCAGCACAAAGGCTATGGAACCCCGCGCCACCTGGCAGCGCTGAAGCAGCATGGGCCTTGTCCAATCCATCGCCGCTCTTTTCTCCCGGTTCAGCAGGCGGAATTCGGCTTCTGATCCACGGCATGTGCTGGGGGCGCGCGGCGAGAGAATCGCGGAGAAGTTCCTGCGCCGGAATGGCTACCGCATCCTGCGCCGCAACTACCGGGCACGGCATGGTGGCGAGGTGGACCTGGTATGCCGGGATCGCTCAGAAAACGAACTGGTCTTCATCGAGGTAAAGACCCGCACGAGCGACGAATTCGGGCGCCCTGCCGACGCGGTGACGGCCGAGAAGCAGGAACTCATCGCGCGGGGCGCGCGCTCATGGCTGAAGCTGCTGGACCGCCCGGACGTGGTGTTCCGTTTCGATATCGTGGAGGTAATCATCGGCGACGGGAATCCGGTCGTTACGCATCTGAAAAGCGCATTTGTCCTGCCGGAGGAGCGGCGAATGCGGTAGCCGCGACTCAGACCAGCACGCGCTCCGGGACCCTTATCTCGCGGCGCTCGGTGAGGCGGTTGATGAGGCCATCCCAGGCCTCCTGTCCGCTGAGGATCTCGATTTCGATGCGGAGGTAATAGACGGGCACCTCGGGCTTTTCCATGCCGGCTATCTTGGCAGGGAAACGCACGGCATCCTTCTCGGTGGTGACCACGCAATCCAAGTCGCGGCGGGCGGCGCGGGCAATGAAGTCGAATAACTCCTCGTCGCTGAACCGGTGATGATCTGCAAACTGGGCGGTGATGGTGAGGTCCGCACCGAGGTCCTTTAGTGCTTTTTCAAAGCTTTCGGGCCGTGCAATGCCACTCAGCGCACCGATGTATTTTCCACGCAGCCATGAGAGGGGGCGGCGATCGGCGGTGTCATGCAGATTTTGCAGATAGCGCGGGCCGTGGGCGCACTCGATGATTTCCGCCGTGCGGTTATACTGGCGGATGCGCTGGATGAGCGCCGTGCTCCCACCAGGCGAGGCCTTGGTGATAAGGATGTAGCTGGCGCGGGCGAGATTGCTGGGTGGCTCGCGCAGCGTGCCCCGGGGGAGGAGGTACTCGTTCCCAAACGGGGCCTGCCGGTCGATGAGGCAGATATCGATGCGATGCTCGATATCCTGGTACTGCATCCCGTCGTCGAGAATCAGCAAGTCGGCGTTGAATTCGCGAATCGCATGCCGCCCCGTGCGCGCGCGGTCACGATCCACGAGCACCAGCACATCGCCCAGCGAGCGGGCGAGCATGAAAGGCTCATCCCCCGCCCACGCGGAGTCCAGCAGCAGCCTGCGGCCATCGTGCACCACACGGGGCTTGAATTTGCCAAACCACCTGCGGCGAAGCCGGCGAATGAGGGGCAGCTTCTTGCTCTTGTAGCCGCGGCTCAGGATTGCCACGCACCGGCCACCATCCTGCAGCTCGCGCGCCAGGCGCTCCACCACGGGGGTTTTGCCGGTGCCACCCACCGTCAGGTTTCCCACGCTCAACACCATCACGCCCAGTTGGCGGGCCTTGCGCACGCGCTTCCGGTAAAGCCACAGGCGCGTCTGCACCACTCCCCGAAAGATCCAGGAGAGGCCGTAGAGAAACCAGCGAAGCACCATGGCACGCTTGCCAAACCGGCGCTCCAGGATGACGTCGGTGGCGAATTGCTCAAAGCGGTCAAGACTGTCTCGCAGTGCCATTGCGCCGACTTTCGCCGCTCAGCGCCCAGGGTTCAACCACCAACATCCGGATGCCCCCCTGCCTCCTGCCTCCTGCCTCCTGCCTCCTCGTCATTCGTCATTCGTCATTCATCCCTTCACCACCTTCACACCCTCATTGTCACAATGGGTAATCACCGCGTGCGCCCCGGGAGGGGCCGTATCGAGCATGGCCGTGGCCACTGCCTCGGGGTCCTCTTGAAGGGTCAGGCAACAAATCGTAGAGCCACTGCCGCTCAAAAAGCCGCCCAACGCGCCAGCGCTCTCCCCCGCTGCGATGGCACGGGACAGGAAGGGGACGAGGGGTTCGCGATAAGGCTGGTGCAGCCCATCCACAAAGCAGCCTCGCAGCAAATCGTAGCGCTTCAGCGCAAAGGCAGCCGTGATCCGGCAGGCGTTGGCGGTGCTCATCACCACGTCACGGCGTGGCAGCATGTCGGGCAGGATGCGGCGGGCCTCCGGGGTGGACACCTCAAAGTCTGGAATGAGCAGGACAAATTTCAGCTTCTCGTCCACCTCGCACCGCAGCGTCTCAGCACCCGGTCGCGCAGCGGTGAAGCCTCCAAATGCGGCGGGTGCTGCGTTGTCAGGATGACCCTCCAGTTGCGCGCAAAGCTCAAAGATTTCCGTGGGATTGAGCGGGCGGCTGGCGAGTTCGTTCAGGCCATGCATCACACCGAGGCGCACCGTCACGCTGCTGCCAAGCCCCCGCGCCTGGGGCACCTCTCCGCCAATGCCCCATGCAAAATCAAAAGGTTCGGTGTTTGAGCCTGCGAAGAAGGCACGACCGGCATCCGCCACGATGGGAGGCAGGTCTTTGCCGGTGCCGCGGGTGATGGTCACACGGTTGGAAAGCCCCAAGGCCACACCCAGGCAGTCGTAGCCGGGTCCCAGGTTTGAAGTCGTAGCAGGCACGCGAATCGTCACGGAATCCATAGTCACCCGCATAGACTGTATGAGCGTCGCGCGGGTCAACGATGGATCGCAGCGAATGCGAAAAACGGCTGTAAGGAGTGAGGGCGTTCAGAGCGTTCGGGCATGGGCGGTGCTAATTATCAACGATGCACTCGTGGTTCTTCCGCTTCCGGATTGCGAAAAGGCCGGACAAGCCCCATTAACCCCCCTGTCCCGATGCTCAATCCATCGCCAGAAACCTTGCGGCAGAATGCGCTTTTCACCGGCGTCCCGGTCGAAGCGGTGGCGGAGTTTTGCCGCGACCTGCGAGTGGAGCACCTCGAGCCTGAACAGGTCATCTTTGAAGAGGCACAGGCGGGCGACTGCATGTTCCTGCTCACAGAAGGGACCGTAAAAATCAGCAAGGTCGGGCGCGGAGGCCACCAGGAGACGCTCGATTTCATCTCGGCCGGGGAGTTTTTTGGCGAGATGTCGCTTATCGACGGCCAGCCCCGCAGTGCCCAGGCCTGCGCGGTGGTGCCCACCACTGTGGTGCGCATCGACGAGGCCACTTTCCGCCGCATCCTCAAAGCCGGTCCCGAGGGCCTGCAGATGAACTTCCTGCGCTCCATCGTGCAGCGGCTGCGCGGGGTGAACAGTCACTTCATCGCCGAGCTCACCCGGCAGGAGCGCCTTAGCACCATCGGAGCGATGGCCAATTCCATCCTGCACGACATGAAGAACCCGATCACCGTGGTGAAAGGGTGCGCGGAACTGATCGGCATGCGGTCCGATGCTCCCGCGATGAAGGAATTCGCGAAGGTCATGGGCAGTGCGGTCGAGCGCATTGAGGACATGATTCAGGAACTGCTCGATTTCTCGCGAGGCCAGAGCAGCCTGCAATTTGTCCGCGCCAAGGCGACGGCAGTGCTGGAGGACCTCGACCCACAGCTCACCCACATCATCCCCAAGGGCATCCACATGCTGCGCGAGTGCCGCTGCGATGCCAGCATCATGGTGGATCTCCGCCGCTTTTCCCGCGTGTTGCTCAATTTCATCAAGAACGCCATCGAAGCGATGCCGGATGGCGGAGTGCTGATCGTGGCCCTCATGGAGGAGCAGAAGCAGGTGGTATTCAAAGTCAGCGACACAGGCGTGGGAATCCCGCCAGAACTCCTGCCGCGAATCTTCGAGGCATTCGTCACCCATGGGAAATCGAAGGGTACCGGGCTGGGACTGGCAATTGCACAAAACGTGGTGGAGGCGCACGGCGGCACCATTCACGTGGAGAGCGAGCAGGGCATAGGCACCACCTTTGAAGTGCGCCTGCCCATCGCGCTGGCCTGAAAGTAGGCGAGGTTTCCCAATTTCACTTACTCTCGCTACACGCCAAATCCCGCGAGCTTCTCTTCAAGCGCCCGCTGGCGATCGCGCTGCTGCTTGTATTCGCGGGCCAGCTTGATCTGCGGTTTCACCGGGTGGGCAAACTTCACCTCGGGAACAGGGAAGCCGAGCCGCTCCAGCGCCAGCACCGCTGCCCCGCGAATGGACGCCTCGGGCTCGTCACTGGCATAAAGCGACTGACCCATCACGTTCGAAAGACGTAGCAGGGAACTCGCGGATTTTTGGATTCCCCCACTCACGATCAGCTTGGGCGCGGACTTTTCATCGGCCGCGAGCAGTTCATGGATGCGCGCAATCCGGTGGTACGAGGCCTCAGTGAGCGCCTGCAAAATGTCGAGCGCCGTGGTGCTTTGGCGCAGTCCGTGAATGGCTCCGAGGTCGTCCTCGTTCCACAAGGGGGCGCGCTCCGCCGTCCAAAAAGGGAGCACCGTCAGCCCATGCTGTGGCCCAGGGTGCGCTGCGAGCGCGGTCTCGATTTCGGGGCCGTCCGTGAGCTTCAATTCCTTCATGCACCACGCGCGAAGGTTGCCGGCATTGCTCACCGCACCGCCCACGAGATAGCGCTTTGCATCCACGCGATAGCAAAATAACCCGAGCGGGGCACTCGCCACCTTGCCTTCGCGCATCACGCGAATGGCCGCGCTGGTGCCCACGTTGATCGCCGCGAGTCCGGGCTTTGTCGCGCCACTGCCAAGATTGCTCGCTGCCCCGTCACCGATGCCGGGATACCAGGGGATACCCTTCAGCTCTGGAAATTCCGAAGCAAGCGCGCCGGTGACAGGCGTGGGCTCGTCGCTGAGCGGGCGCAGCTTTTCCGGTGTAATCTTTGCGAGCCGCAGCATGGAGGCATCCCAATCGAGGGCCGAGGGATCGAAAAGCCCGGTGCCGGTCGCCATGCCTATTGCACAATTCGCGCTACCGGTGAGCTGCAATTGCAGCCACTCTGCGGGCGACATCCATTGGTGAACCCGGTTGAAGAGCCGCTCATCCGTCCGCCACAGCCACGCAAGCTTTGCGGGCCAGAAGCTCGCGCGCAGCATGCATCCGGTCTTGATGTGAATCTTGGCCTCGTCCCGATCGTGCCGGAGCCGCGCAGCATCCTCGCGGCAGCGGGAGTCCGCCCAAGTGATGACCCGGGTGATGGCCTCCCCCTTCGCATTCGTCCCAACCATGCTGTGCCAGAAAGAGGAGACTGCAATCGCCCCGATGGCGCGCTCGCGCAGGAGCGGGTCGGTGCGACGGCGGGCGAGCGTCTCCGCCAGGCACATGCGCAGTGCGCCGAGCAGCGCACCCGGCTCGAGTTCCGCGGTACCATCCACAGCTGTGAGAAGCGGATACGTCTGCTGCGCAGTCGCACCTGGCTGGCGTCGGGCAGAGACGTCAAAGAGGGCGGTACGGGTGGAAGACGTTCCGAGGTCTATCGCAAGAACGAGCGGCGTTGGCATCGGTTGATGAAGTCGAAAAAGACGAATGACGAATGCTGCGTATGATTTGA
>JAYUWZ010000270.1:0-4255 GCA_043753265.1 Verrucomicrobiaceae bacterium | reverse complement strand
CCAGTTTTGGGAGCAGAGCTTCGACCGCCTCGATGCCTACCTCGCTGAACTCCAAGCCAAACCCAAGACGGAGCCGGAAAAGTAACCGCTCCCTGTCTCACGAGGCCCTCTCCGTTCGTCATCCTACACAACGATCACTCCATTTCGAAAAACCGAACCACACCCATGACTGCCAAACACTCCACACTCGCATCCGCCGACCGCGTCCTCGTCATCAAGCGCATCTTCGACGCGCCACGCGCGCTCGTATTCCAAGCCTGGACGCAAAAGGAGCACATGGACCAATGGAGCGCGCCCGAGGGCTTCACCATCCCCTTCTCGGAGGCCGACCTGCGCCCCGGCGGCAAGTGGCGCGCACACATGCTCGCGCCCGATGGATCGGAGCACCGTTTGAGCGGAGTTTATACCGAAATCGCGCCCAGCGAGCTGCTCGCCTTTACCCACGCATGGGAGGAGGTGGACGGCTCACGCGGACCCGAGACTCTCGTCACCGTGCGCTTCACCGACCACGCCGACGAAACCATGATGACCTTTGAGCAATCCGGCTTCACCAGCATCGAATCCCGCGACGGCCACGCCGGGGGCTGGAATCAGTGCTTCGATCGCCTCAGCCAGTACGCCATCCAGCTTTACTCGGACAGCCAGTCCGACGAAATTTGCATCACGCGCACCTTCGACGCCTCACGAGAACTCGTCTTCAAAGCCTGGACTGATGAAAATCACCTCCTCCGCTGGTACGCGCCGACCGGATGCAGGGTGGAATTTCGCACCCTCGACGTCCGCGAGGGTGGCACCATCCACTCGTGCATCCACACGCCCGATGGCCACCGCTGCTGGTGCAAAGGCGTCTACCGCGAAATCAAGGCCCCCGAGCGCCTCGTTTACACCATGTCCGTGGCCAATGAAGCCGGCGACCTCATCAGCCCCGTGGACGCCGGAATGGATCCCGCATGGCCGAGTGAGACAGTCCTCACCGTCACCTTCGAGGAGTTGGACGGAAAAACCCTGCTAACCCTGCGCCAGACCGTCTCCGAGGCGCTTGCGAAAAAGACCGGTGCGCACCCAAGCTGGCTCATCATGCTCGATCGCCTGGCCTCCGATCTTTCCGCCACGCGCAAATAGCCTCCAGCGACTAAACCAGCAGTTCCGAATTCAAAACCAGTGGATCGCCATGACATTCCACGGGATCGTTGCCTCGCTACGCTCGCCCTGCGGGCTGACTTCGTCAGGCTTTCTCACTTCGTTCGAATCAGTCGCTTAAAGCTCCCTCAGAATGACATCGTTAAGAGAGGCTAAATAGCCTCCCAAAAATATTTCGCAGTCGATGTCCTGAAAGGTTCTCCCCGTTCGTCGTGAGTATGAACAGCAACTCACCACAAGCCAAACTACACTATGTCTGCCAAACCAGAAACCCTCACCACCACAAAAGTCGAACCCTACCTGTGCTTCGACGGACGCTGCGCGGAAGCCCTCGAATTCTACAAGACGGCCCTCGATGCCCAGGTGGAAATGGTCATGCGCTTTAAAGACGCCCCCGAGCAATGCGGCGGCGACAACGGCCCGACCACCATTCTCGCCGACAAGGTAATGCACTCCAGTATGCGCATCGGCGATTCCGTCGTCATGGCCACCGACGGCTGCGGCGACACCGCCTACTCGGGCAAGCCCTCGTTCACTGGCACTTCGCTCTCCCTTGCAGTGCCCACCGAGGCGCTGGCAGACCGCTACTTCGGCGCACTCGCCGCGGGCGGCAATATCGTGATGCCCATGGACAAGACATTTTTCGCCAAGAAATTCGGCGTCGTTGCCGACAAATTCGGCGTGAACTGGATGGTCATCGTCCCCGCTGAAATGTAAGCGGCAGCCTCTCGCAATCGCTCCGAGCCCGGGGCCGCAAAAAAACCGGCCTCCCATCCCCGAGAGAACAGATGAGAAGCCGGGAAAAGCCGGGAAACCCCGGTAGAAGCCGGGAAATAAGGGGGTTGCGGCTGATCATTAGTCGAGGCGCGACAGATGAGAAGCCGGAGATTTCCCGGCCATTTGACGGAACAAGTGATCACGTCACCGGGAAAAACTCCGCCTGACTCCTCGAACGCCACGAGGAGTCGGCTCGACAAAATCACCGCTTCACCTACCGAGGGTCGTTTATGCCCGCAACCGTTCCATGGACGCTCCTCATTCAAAAACTGGAGACCCTTTGGGTGCTTTACGAGTTCAACGGTGGAATGCCCGCTCCTCCCGAGGGCGTCGTTCCCTCCCTTACGTTGGACGCGGAGTGCGATGCGTTGCTTGAGGGCATAGGGACCGGGAAGCCGCGCATGCCAGACCGGCCCGAAATCGCCCAATGGTTGCGTTTGCGGGCTGTCGCCGCGTGGTCGCTGGTGATGGCCTATCAGAAGGCAGGAAAACGCCCGCACCGGGGCGACTGGCAAAAGGTTCTCCATCGCTACCTGGTCAGGGAATGGCATACCGGCCTTCGTGAATGGTGGATTCTCCGTAAGATTTGACAGGATAACGAAGACGAAATTTGAACGGTTTGCATTCGAGTGATACAAAGCTCCCGTCTGCAAGCGGTGGGGACCGCGAACAGGCACCCCCGAGCCTCGGCTAGAGGGTAGCGCGCCGTTTGCCGGAATAAAGCCTGGGGGCTTTGGGGACCCGGCAACGGCGCGCACTTTCGGGTTGGAACGCGACACACGTCGATCAACGCTGCCTCTATGGCTACTCACCACCGCCCTGACGGCTACGAGGAAAAGTTCGCCGGATTCCTGCAACTGATTGAACGGAGCAAAGCCACAAGTACGACCTCGGTCATCGTGGCTCAGCCATGGGTTATTGGGGATACCTACGCAGAGGTGATGGAGAGCTTGTCGCTTCTGGCAAAGGCGGGACTTTCCCTGCACATCACGAGTCAGCAGTAAGCTGGCACGCAGACCGCTATGGATGCCCAGCATGCCCTGGGACAAAGCAAAGGAAGCCGCTGCCAACTGGCTGCGCGAAAATGGAGTGCCAAACCCTCCGCCTCGCAGCGTAGACTTGAGTAAAGCCACACTGGAAGCGGAGGGCCGCTGGCGCGAGATGGTCATGGACGCCGCACAGCGCATCTTGCGACGCCGTGGGGCGAGGGAGATAGTTCTCCCGATTAAGCCTGAGCCACCGGCTGAATAATCAGCTCCCGATACTCCCCTGCAGCTTTCGCATTGATGCCTTTCGCCCTGGCTACAGGCTTGATCTGGTAGTCGGCGAAAATGCGTCGGATTGCAGGCGCATCGTTGAACGTGAGCAGCCACTTGCCCTTGAGCCGGTCGAGACGTTCCTTGAGTTTCACCACGTCGGTATCCGTCCACGCGTCGTACATCTTCACCGAAGCACCCGTGTAGGGAGGATCGAGGAAAAAGAACGTCGTGGGCCGGTCGTATTGTTCCAGGCAGCGCTGCCAATCGAGGTGCTCGATGCACACCCGGTCGAGACGATGACTGAGGGCGCGGATTGTCTCCATGCGGCCCTCTCGCGATCCGAATGCTGCACCGCCACCCAGCGCAGCAGTGCCAAACGAATTGAGGTCGGTGCCACCGAAGCAGTTTTTGTTGCGATAGAACCAACGTGCTGCACGCTGAATGTCCGTCAGGCCAGGCTGATGCCGGAAGTCGGTAAATTCCTCGCGTGAGTTGAGGACAAATTCCAGCTCCGTCAAGAGCGGGTCTTGGTGGAAGCGGACGCAACGATAGAACGTAATCAAATCGCGATTCGCATCGTTTATCACTTCGAGCGATGAGCGCGGCTTGGCAAGCAGCACAGCGAGGCCACCGGCGAATGGCTCGCAGTAGCAAGTGTGCTCGGGAATGAGCGGCAAGAGATGCTTCAGCAGACGCGTCTTGCCGCCTGGCCAGCTCACGGCTGGCTTCACACGTGTAGGATTGGGTTTCAACTAAGGGTATAAAAACAGCGCTCCACCGCTCATAATAATGTATTGTTTGGGCGTTCATGGGGAAAATCAGGAAGGTTCCTTTTCGGCGCGGTTCTCAAAGCGTGTGAACTCCTTGAGGAAAGTGAGGTCGATTTCGCCAACAGGGCCGTTGCGCTGCTTGGCGATGATGAGTGTGGCCTTGCCCTTTGACTCCTCCTTCGCCTCGTCGCTGTCGGCGTAATATTCATCGCGGACGAGCAGGCCCACGAGGTCGGCGTCCTGTTCGATGCTGCCAGACTCACGGAGGTCGCTCAGGCGCGGCTTTCCTTTCGCTTCGCCGGTACGATT
>JAYUWZ010000269.1:0-1875 GCA_043753265.1 Verrucomicrobiaceae bacterium | reverse complement strand
CCCGGTGCTCGAAATCGACGCTGCGCTTTCGAGCAATCCCGCCGCAATTGTAGCGTCGATGTCCTTGCAGCAAACGCGGGAATATTCGGGGTCAGTCGCGGTGATAGGGGGAACCGGCGTTGATACTGCGGGCGCGGTAAATTTGCTCGAGGAGCACGACAAGGGCGAGTTCGTGCTGGAGGGTGAGCTTGCCCAGGGACCAGTGCCAGTCGGCACGGCTCTTGAGATCTTCGGTGTGGCCATCCGCGCCGCCGATAAGGAACGCGATGCCCTTCGCGCGATCCATTTCCCAGCGGGTGAGTCGGGCAGCGAGTTCGCGGGAAGTGACCTGCTCGCCGCGCTCGTCGAGGACGACGCGCAGCATTTTCTCACTGCGTTCGAGAAGCGCGGCGCTCTCCTGTTCACGGGTGGAGGCCTTGAGCACTTCGATGCGCACATCGGCACCCAGGCGCGCGGCGTATTCTTCCACGCCGGCTTTGGCATAGCTCAGCTTCGGTTTGCCGATAGTGAGGATGTGGATGCGCACTTCCGGAATGGGACGGTTCGTTTCTAAACCATGGCGAAGTCGATCTGGCGCTGGGCAGCGTCGACGCGGCAGACACGGACTTTAATGATGTCGCCGGCCTTGAACTTGCCCTTGCCGCGGCGGCTGTAGAGGAGGCCACGGGCGCGGTCGAATTCGTAGGGGCCACCGGGGATCATGGCAGAGGGAACAAAGCCGAGCGTATCGACATCGGTCACCTCGACGAGCAGGCCGTTGGCGCGCGGATCGGACACTATGGCCCGGTATTCTTTCAATTCCTTTGTGGCGAGCTGGCGCAGGAAAAATTCCATCTTCTTGATCAGCTTGCTGTCCTGCTCGGCGGATGCGGAATTGCGCTCGGTGTCGGAGATGTGCTGTGAGATTTCAGCGAGTTCCTTGCGTCCAGCAGCGCGCTCGTGCGCGAGAACGCGATGGGCCACGAGGTCGGCGTAGCGGCGGATGGGGCTTGTAAAATGAAGGTAGTCGGACTTGGAAAGGCCGTAGTGCCCGAGCGGATCGGGGCTGTATGCGGCGCGGCGCAAGCTCTTGAGAAATTCAACCTTGAGTTTGTGTTCATCGAGGCGTCCCACAAGAGACTTAAGCATCTTTTGCACTTCCTTGCGCACCTTGAGGTCGCCGAATCTCAGGCCCTGTGTGAGCGCGAGCTGGCGAAATTCATCGAGGCGCTCGGGGTCGGGCTTCTCGTGGATGCGGTAGATGCAGGGTGCCGGGCGGTTCTTGATTTCGTGGGCGACGACCTCGTTGGCGACGAGCATGAACTCCTCAATCAACTGGTGGGATTCGTCGTTCTCAATCTTTTCGATGCGATCGACGCGGCCCTGCGCATCGAGAAAAATTTTCACCTCGGGGAAATCGAGGTCGAGGGAGCCACCGGCGAAGCGATGCTTGCGCAGCAGGGAGGCGAGCTTCCATGACGTGTGCAGAGCCTCGTGGACTTTGTCCTTTGCTCCGCCCTTGGGCAACGGGGTGTCGAGCAGGCGCTTGGCCTCGCGATAGGTGAGGCGTTTTGCCACGCGAATGATGGTCTTTGCGAAGCGCACCTTGCGGATTTTTCCCTCGCTGGAGAACTCGATGAAAGCCGTGTGAGCAAGGCGGTCGACGCCTTCCCGGAGCGAGCAGAGATCCGCGCTCAGCCGCAGTGGGAGCATGGGAATGCAGCGGTCCGCGAGGTAGGTGGAATTGCCGCGTTCCCTGGCTTCGCGATCCAGCGCCGAGCCGGGGCGCACGAAGTGGGCGACGTCGGCGATGTGCACGCTGAGCAACCAGCCATTGCGCAGGGGTTGCACGCAGACGGCGTCGTCGTGGTCCTTTGCATCATCGGGATCGATGGT
>JAYUWZ010000268.1:0-1875 GCA_043753265.1 Verrucomicrobiaceae bacterium | reverse complement strand
TGGACGACAGGCGCCCAGCGGGAACCAAGGGGATGGAATGATGAAACCGAACAACAGGTCACTCGCAACAAGAGTGAAGCTTGGCGCACCCGAAAGGTGTACTGGAACGTAACCATCACCCATGCCCACAGCCATCCACTGGTTCCGTCGTGACCTGCGTATTACCGACAACACCGCGCTCAACGCGGCGGCAAAAGTCGGTCAGACGGTCCCGGTGTACATCACCAGCGAATGGAAGCAGCATCACCACTGGTGCGGCCCCCACCGGCAGGCCTTCCTCTGCGGCTCGCTGGCAGCGCTCCACCACAACCTCGAGACCAAAGGCGGTCGACTCATCATCCGCCGTGGCAAAGCCGTAGAGGTGCTCCTCGCCCTTGCAAGAGAATCCGGGGCCACGGAGATACACACGAATCGCGACCCCGATCCTTTTGGGCGCGCAGTGGAGGCCGACCTTTGCGCCCGCGCCGAGCGTGCAGGCATCCGCGTCCACCTCCACCAGGACCACGCCATGCACGAGCGCGATGAGTTGCTCACCGGCGACAAGCGCCCCTACCGGGTCTTCACGCCCTACGCGCGTTCATGGGTGAAACTAGACAAGCCCACACCCGGCCCGACGCTCAAGCGCATCGATGTTCCGGCGGGCATCGCCAGCGATCCCCTCCCCACTCTTGCGCACTGGGACCTGCCACACATAGATCCCGCGCTTGCTCCCGGCGAAGCCGCAGCTCGCAAGCGCCTCTCGCAATTTCTCGACGGCCCGCTTTTCACCTACAAGGAGCGCCGCGACCTCCCAGCCGAAAGCGGCACCTCGCGTATCTCCCAGGACCTGCGCTGGGGCCTGCTCTCCATCCGCGAAGTCTATGCCAAGGTACAGGCAGCCACTGCCTCCGCCAGCTCCGTGGCCTACCGAACCGCCGCTGCGACCTACCTGAATGAGCTGATCTGGCGCGAGTTTTACATGCAGGTGCTCTGGCATGCCCCCGAGGTGCTGGAGCACGAATACCAGCCCGACACCCGCACGCTCGCATGGCGCGCCCACTGGCGTCCCGAAGATACCGCAGCATGGGATCGCGACCCGGCTGCCCGCCACGACTTCGACCGATGGTGCCAGGGCCTCACGGGATTCCCAATTGTCGATGCCGGCCTGCGCGAACTTGCAGCCAGCGGCCATATGCACAATCGCGTGCGGATGATTGTGGCCATGTTCCTCACCAAGGACCTCCACTTTTGGTGGATGCACGGCGAGAGTTGGTTCATGCGGCATCTCGTGGATGGCGAAATCGGCTCCAACAATGGCGGCTGGCAATGGAGCGCCAGCACCGGCACCGACGCCGCGCCCTACTTCCGAATCCAAAATCCATGGAGCCAGACCAAACGATTCGACCCCACCGGCACCTACATCAAAAAATGGGTCCACGAACTCCGTGACACACACCCCACGCGCTTCTGCGAGCCCAGCGCCATTCCCCTCGCAAAGGGGTACCCCACCCCAATGGTGGACCACTCCACGGCACGCGAGCACACCCTTGCCATGTTCAAGACCACCCGGGCGGAAGTGTAGCGGTTAGCGACTCACACCCAGTTGGAAGGTGTGAAAGGCCTCCTGCCCCTTGCCATCCTTCAATACCACAATGACCGTCTCCTCCCCGGCCGCAGGCGGCACCTGCCAGGTCACCTCACCCGCAGACGAAACCTTCATTCCGTCGGGCCCGGATTGCAGGGAATACGTGACACTGCCCGCCTTTGAAGCCGACTCAATTTGGTAGCGGTACAAAGCCCCCGCCTTGGCCACAGCGTGAATCGACGTGACATAGAGGTAGTCGATGCCTTTGGCATCGAGCGTCTTCTGGACATCTACGGGGCGGGCCACGATCC
>JAYUWZ010000267.1:0-1876 GCA_043753265.1 Verrucomicrobiaceae bacterium | reverse complement strand
CGTGCAGGTATTCGGTGATGGCCCACGCCAGCGACACGCCGTCGTAAGTGGCCGTGCCGCGGCCAATCTCATCCAAAATCACCAGGCTGCGCGCCGTGGCATTGTTGCAGATGTTCGCCGTCTCATTCATCTCCACCATGAAGGTGCTCTGCCCGCGCGAAATGTCGTCGCTGGCTCCCACGCGTGTGAAAATGCGGTCCACCAGCCCGATCTCCGCATCCTTGGCAGGGATCCACGAGCCCATCTGCGCCATGAGCACCAGCAGCGCCACCTGGCGGATGTATGTGCTCTTTCCCGCCATGTTCGGCCCCGTCAAAATCAAAAGCCGGTTCGACGTGTCGTCGAGCATCACATCGTTGGGCACAAACTTTTCCTCAATCAGCGCCTGGTCGAGCACCGGGTGGCGCCCGTCGGTGATGCGCAGGCGAAAGTCCTCGCCCAGCTCGGGCCGGCAATAGCCAAAGAGCCGTGCTGTCTCCGCGAGGCCGCACAGCACATCCAGCGTGGCAATCGCCGCCGCCGTTTGCTGAAGCTGCGCGAGGTCCCGCAGTACTTCATCGCGCAGTTGCAGGAAGAGCTCGTATTCCAGCGCCTGCGACCGCTCATCGGCGCCGAGAATCTTCCCCTCCACTTCTTTCAACTCCGGCGTGATGAAGCGTTCCCCGTTCGCCACCGTCTGCTTGCGAATCCACGTCTGCGGCACCGCGGCGAGATTCGATTTCGTCACCTCGATAAAATACCCGAACACCGACGTGTAGCGGATCTTCAGCGACTTGATTCCCGTCTCATCGATCGCCCGCTGCTGGAGCTGTGCAATCCAGTCCTTCCCCGCAGTCGAGGCCCCGCGCAGCTCATCGAGCGGCGCATGGTAGCCATCGCGAAACATCCCGCCCTCCCTGGTCAGCGCGGGCGGCTCATCCACAATCGCGCGCGAGACCAGTTCCACGAGATGCGGCAGCGGATGCAGCTGCGGCAGCAAAATCGCAGCGAGACTGGCCCGAGTGGTCAGCGGCTGCGCTTTTGGGATCTCCGGTGTTTGCTCGGCCTCACCAGAGGCTCCTTCCAGCGTCGGCGTGGTGAGCAGCCCCGTCCGGCCCTCATTGCGCAGGAGCGATTGAAGATCGTTTTGAATCTGCGGAATCTGCTCCAGCGAAGTGCGCAGCACCTGCAAATCGCGCGCATTGCCCCCCGTCTGTGTGAGCCGGCCCACGGTGCGCTCCAGGTCGCGGATGCCCTTCATCGTCTCGCGCAGGTTGCCCAGGATGAATGGTTCCGAGATGAGATCTCCGATCAGTTGCTGGCGCTCGCGCAGCGCGGTCACGTCGCATAGCGGATGCAATATCCAGTCCCGCAGCTTGCGTGCGCCCATGGGCGTGAGCGTGCGGTCCAGGCAACCGAGCAGCGAAGTATCCCGCCCGCCGCCACGGCTGTGCACTAGCTCCAGATTCACCTGCGTCGCCGCATCCACAATCATGAACTGGCTGTTGCGATACACCGTGAGCCGCGAAATGTGGTTCAGCGACCGCCGCATCTCCTTCAGGTAATGCACAATCGCCCCCGCCGCCGCGATCGCCGCAGGCATCTCCGAGCAGCCAAAGCCATCCAGAGACTGCACTTTGAAATGTTCGCGCAGCGTGAAATACGCCTGATCGGCGAGGAAGGTGTAGCCATCCCGAGGCTGCACCTTCGCGAGGTCACGATACCGTGCCACATTCTCCTCCGCCGCGATCGTCTCCACCGGCTGAACCCGCGCAATTTCGTCCGCCAGCGCCTGATCGTCCGCCAGCTCCGTGAGCCGGAAGTCGCCCGTGGTCAGATCTAGAAATGCAAACCCGTGCCCGCTCTTCGCGCCGGGGTGAATCGCTGCGAGGAAGTT
>JAYUWZ010000266.1:0-1877 GCA_043753265.1 Verrucomicrobiaceae bacterium | reverse complement strand
CGATGAACTCGAAGGCCACGCGCTCGATTGCGGCGCGGGTCTGCATCACCGCGCATGTGTGGGTGAAGCCCTCGAGATACTCTGGCAGCGATCCTTTGTTGGCGCCTCGATGGAACCATGCGCCGAGTTCCTTGGCATCCGTCGTGGGCAGCGCGGCATAGCCGCAATCCTTTGCCAAATCGATCACCGTCTGCGGCCGCAGCCCGCCATCCAAGTGCTCGTGCAACAAGACCTTCGGGATGCGGGCGAGCAACGTGGCGTCAGGCTTCATAAATGAGCATTACCATACAAAGGGTTAGGTGTTCCAGCCTCGACCGCTGGAAATCGAAAACCTTATCGGCGCTCTCCTTAGTTACTCGCTAAGCCTATGCCTTGCCCCAGTGGCGGAGAAGGGTGTCGGCCATGGCGCTGGGGGTAGCGGCTACGGCGATGCCTGCGTCTTTCAGGGCTTCGATCTTTGCGGCTGCGGTGCCTTTGCCGCCGCTGACGATTGCTCCGGCGTGGCCCATGCGGCGTCCGGGAGGCGCGCTGGCGCCGGCGATGAATGCCGCGATGGGCTTCTTGCAGTTTGCCTTTGCCCAGGCTGCGGCCTGCTCCTCGGCGTCGCCGCCGATTTCGCCGATCATGATGATCGCCTCGGTCTCCGGGTCATCGTTGAACATCTTCAGGACGTCGGTGTGGTTCGTGCCATTCACCGGGTCGCCGCCGATGCCGACGCAGGTGGTCTGCCCGAAGCCGCGGGTGGTGAGCTGCCACACTGCCTCATACGTGAGCGTGCCGCTGCGCGAGACCACGCCGACATTGCCGCGCTTGTGAATGTAGCCGGGGGCGATGCCGATGCGGCAGCCGCCGTGGCTGTTGTCGCCGATGCCCGGCGTGACGAGCCCGGGGCAGTTTGGCCCGATGAGGCGGGTCTTCCGGCCTGCCATGACGGACTTCACCTTGATCATGTCATTCACCGGGATGCCCTCGGTGATGGCCACCGCGAGTTCCAGCTCGGCGTCCACTGATTCCAAAATTGCGTCCGCCGCGAATGGGGGCGGAACGAAAATCACGCTCACTGTCGCTCCGGTTTGCTTTGCGGCCTCGGCCACGGTGTCGAACACTGGAACCTTGTAGGAGCCATGCTCAAACGTCTGCCCGCCTTTGCCGGGCGTGACACCGGCGACGACCTGCGTGCCGTATTCGAGCGAAAGTTTGGCGTGCCGGGAACCGAAATCACCGGTGATGCCCTGCACGAGGATGCGCGTTTTCGAGTCAACTAGAATGGCCATTGGGATGTGGGATGCGGGAAGGGGCGAAGGGAGTCAAGCACGGGCACACAAACGTCCAACATCCAACGCCCAACGCTTAACGTCCAATGGCGCAAGCGTGGGTCGGAGTGTGTCGTAGGTTCGGGCGATGGTCATCTGCGCTTTTTTCATTGGACGTTGGATGGCGAGCGTTGGGCGTTGGATGTTTATTTCCGAGCCTCCGGGGTGGCGGTGATTTCGACGCGCTTGCCTTCGCGTTCGACGATGATCTTTACGGCTTTGCCGATTTTTACGGAGTCGAGGGCGGCGGTGTAGTCGTAGATGTTCAGGATTTTCTGGCCGGCGAATTCCACGACCACGTCGCCGCCCTGGATGCCTGCTTTTTCCGCGGGGCTGCCGGGGCGTACGCCGCTGAGCTTCACTCCTTTTACCTCCTGCGCGTAGTCGGGGATGCTGCCGAGGTAGGCGCGCAGATTGTCGCGGCTGCCCTGGGTGTCCTTGCGCTCCATGCGGGAGAAATCGATCCGCTCGGGGGATTGCGCGACGTCGAGAGTGATGCCGGCGGCGAGCTTGGTGATTCGCTCCAAGCCTTCGATGTTCAGCTTGTCGGCGGTGTCGGTGGGG
>JAYUWZ010000265.1:0-8985 GCA_043753265.1 Verrucomicrobiaceae bacterium | reverse complement strand
TCTCAGCTTTGCCGCGATGAACCAGCCGCTCGATGTGAGCCTCATTCCCGGCATGGTCGTGGAAGCCGACCTCGCGTTCTACCCTTCCGCATCGCCGCTGCGCGCGCTCGTCCGCACGCGCCACGGCGAGCCACGCCCCTTTACCGATCCCGCAGCCAGCGCAAATTTTGCAGAGGCCCTCGACCTTTCTGCCACCCTCATCGGCGGCGACCCGTGGCTGGAGCGCACACCGTGGAACGTGCGCGAATGCGTGCCCCTGCCCACGCAAAGCGGCTGGCTCCTCCGCGACGCCACCGGCGCAGTGGTGCCTATTGCGCGGAGCTTCGCAAATCCCTGGCCCTTGTTCGCAATCAGCGGTGGCAGTCCCGCGACCATCTTCGGCGAATGGGATGGCCGTGCGTTGCATCCGCTCAGCGTCATCGCTGCGGGCAGATTTATCCCACTGGGAGGTGCCCGCGCATGAGTGCATGGAAAGACTACGTGACCGCCGCGCTCATCGGCGCGGAGAAGACTGCGCCCCCTCCTCTGCCCGCCGCAGTGCAGGCACCGCTGGACCCGGCGGCATCGCTCGACCCGACGACCCGCTTTCTCACCCACGCGGGCGCTCTCGCACTGTGGCGCCGCGCAGGCTTCACGCCGCCCACCACGACGACCGAAATCAAACCCGCCGAGGCCGAGACCACCCGTGAGATCAATCGCACCAGCGCCGCACATCTCCGCATGATGCTCGGCAAGGATCTCGCAATCCTCCTCGAGGAATGGCTGCAGGAAGCCGCGCGCCGGGGCCGCCACATCACACCCGATCTGCTCCCCGCGCTGCTCGATCGCGCTCGTGCCCACCGCGTTCTCCGCCCCGCGGTCGCCGCGGCAGGCGGCCAGCGCGCGAAGTGGCTCGCCGCGCACAATCCCGAGTGGTCCTTCAGCGAGGCAATCGAAACCGTGGATTGGGAAACTGGCAGCCGCGATCAGCGCGTGGAACTCCTGAAGGCGCTACGCGCCACGTCCCCCGCCGAAGGGCGCGCCAAAGTCGAGACGACATGGAAGACCGAGCCCGCCGACACCCGCACCGCTTTCATCTCCGCACTCCGCACCGGTCTTTCCGATGAAGACGCCCCCTTCCTCGACGCCGCGCTCGACGACCGCAGCAAGGAAGTGCGCAAGGCTGCAGTCGACCTCCTCTCGCGCCTGCCTGCATCGCCATTCGTGGCGCGCATGATGGAACGCTCAAAGCCCCTGCTGGTTTATAAGAAAGGCGGACTCCTCTCCAAAGCCACCCTCGAGATTGCGCTACCCGAAAGCCCAGATGCCGCGGGCGTGCGCGATGGCCTGATTCCAAAAGGATTCGGAGAACAAAAGCTGCTGGGCGAAAAAGCCGTCTGGCTCGTGCTCATTCTCTCCTCCATCCCGCTCAGGCACTGGACGGACACGTTTAATCAAACCCCGGAAGCGCTGGTGAAGGCCGTGCAAAAGAGCGAGTTCGCACAAGCCGTGGCCACCGGTTGGGCATGGGCTGCATTGCGCCAGCGAGACGCGGAGTGGGCCGACGCGCTCATCGATGTGCCGGAGGGCATGTTCCACCACGTGCTCCCCGACGAGTCGCTTTTTTCCATTCTCCCGGACTCCGCGCGCGCAAAGCGAATCACCGCCGCGCTGCGCGCTGGTGCCTTGAGAAAAGCAGACCCCGGCCCTTGGCACACCATCGCCGGCCAGCTCTCGGAGCTCTCCCGCCCATGGCCCGATGCGCTCACCCGCGAGGTGCTCGCCGCACTCCGTCGCGATGCGTCCAGCGGCGTCCCGTGGCACTTCCGCGAGGCATTCACGAATCTGCTCATCCTCATCCCGCCCGCCATGCTGCCCGAGGCCGTCGACGGCTGGCCCGTCGGCGAGGAGGGCGTGCAGCCGCTCGTCGATCTTCTCCGTTTCCGCCACGAGGCACTCACCACTCTATCCCAACCTTGATATGTCCACACCCGTACTTCGCGCCCACGCAGAACACCAGTATGCCGAGGAACTCGCGACCCTCATCAAGCACGACGACAAGCCCAAGCCCCCAAATTGGAAACTCTCCCCGTGGAGCGTCTCCAAATACCTGCTCGGCGGCGAAGTCGGCGGAATGAAGATCGTCCCCAAGTACATCGGCCAAAAGCGCATCATCGAAATCGCCATTGCCACGCTCGCCACAGATCGTGCGCTCCTGCTGCTCGGTGTACCAGGCACCGCAAAGTCGTGGGTTTCCGAGCATCTCACTGCCGCCGTCAGCGGCGATTCCACGCTGCTCGTGCAGGGCACCGCGGGCACTGCCGAGGAGGCCGTGCGCTACGGCTGGAACTACGCCCACCTGCTGGCAAAAGGCCCTTCGCTCGATGCCCTCGTGCCCAGCCCCATCATGCGCGGGATGAAGGAAGGCCGCATTGCCCGCGTGGAGGAACTCACCCGCATCCCCGCCGACGTGCAGGATTCGCTCATCACCATCCTCTCGGAAAAATCGCTGCCCATTCCCGAACTCGGCGCCGAGGTGCAGGCGGTCAAAGGATTCAATGTCATCGCCACCGCGAATGATCGCGACAAGGGCGTGAACGACCTCTCCAGCGCGCTGAAGCGCCGCTTCAACACCGTGGTGCTCCCGCTGCCCGACAGCGTGGAGGAGGAGGTCGAGATCGTCCGCTCCCGCGTCGCGAGCCTCGGCCGCGCGCTCGAGATTCCCGCCGAGGCACCCGCGATTGAGGAAATCCGCCGCCTCGTCATCATCTTCCGCGAGCTCCGCGCCGGAGCCACCGCCGACGGCAAAACGAAAATCAAATCGCCCAGCGGCACGCTCAGCACCGCCGAGGCCATCTCCGTGATGAACCAGGGACTCAGCCTCGCCGCCCATTTCGGCGACGGCTCTCTCCGCGCCGCCGACCTCGCAGGCGGCATCCTCGGCGCAGTGGTGAAAGACCCCGTGCAGGACAAAGTCGTGTGGCAGGAATACCTCGAAACCATCGTAAAGGAACGCGACGGCTGGAAAGACCTCTACCGCGCCTGCCGCGATATTTCATGAGCAGCGAAGTTCACATCCTCGCCATCCGCCACCACGGCCCCGGCTCCGCGCGCAGCGTGCTCGCCGCGCTGGAGGTCATCCGCCCGCAGGCCCTGCTCATCGAGGGCCCGCCGGATGCGGATGATCTCATCGCACTCGCGGCGCATGCGGAAATGAAGCCCCCCATCGCGCTGCTCGTCTACAGGCCCGATGCCCCGAAGGACGCTTCGTTTTATCCGTTCGCAGAGTTCTCGCCGGAATGGCAGGCCATCCGCTGGGCGCTCGCAAACGCAGTGCCCGTGCGCTTCATGGATCTGCCCCAGCGCCATCGCATGGCCATCGAGCAGGAGGATCGTGCAAAACTCCTCGCCGAGCTCCATGCCGCCGCCCAGGAAGAAGGCGACGAAATCCCGGAGGATGCTGCCGCTGTCGCACCCGAGGCCGCCGAGCCAATCACTCCGGAGGAGCCAGAGACGCAAATCCCCGATCCCTTTTCCCTGATGGCCGTAGCCGCCGGCTACACGGACCACGAGCGCTGGTGGGAGGATCAATTTGAAAAGCGCCACTCCGGCCCGGATGTCTTCAAGGCCGTGCTCGAGCTCACCACCGCCATGCGGGAGGAGCACACGCTACCGCCCATGGAGGCGCGCCGCGAAGCCTGGATGCGCCAGACCATTCGCGAGGCACAAAAGGAAGGCCACGAGCGCATCGCGGTGATTTGCGGTGCATGGCACGCGCCCGCGCTCGCCACCATGCCCACGGCAAAGAGCGATGCCGAAGTGTTGCGCGGCATGCCAAAAGTCGCCGTCTCCGCGACCTGGCTGCCGTGGACGCACCGCCGTCTCACCTTTGCCAGCGGCTACGGCGCGGGCGTGCACTCGCCCGGCTACTACGAGCACCTGTGGTCTCTCGCGCGCCCCGAGGAACTCGCCACCCGCTGGATGACCCGCGTGGCCCGCCTGCTCCGTGCGGAGGATTTGGAAAGCTCCACGGCCAGCATCATCGAGGCCACGCGCCTCGCCGAGGCCACCGCCACCATGCGCGGCCAGGCCATGCCCGGCCTCACCGAGTTCAACGACGCCGCCCAGGCCGTCTTCTGCTTTGGCGCTAGCGCGGCGATGAATCTCATCCGCCAGCGCCTCATCGTCGGCGATGCCCTGGGCGAAGTCCCCGCCGACGCCCCGCAAGTACCGCTCCAGCGCGATTTCCAAAAAGAATCCAAGCGCCTGCGCCTGGCCCCCGAAGCGCTCGACCGCCCCCTCGAACTCGATCTCCGCAAGCCAAACGATCTCGATCGCAGCCGCCTCCTGCATCGTCTGCGGCTGCTCGGCGTGGAGTGGGGAAAGGCCGCCGCCGCGCGCGGCAAGGGCACGTTCAAGGAAGCATGGACCCTCCGCTGGGAGCCGGAGCTGGAAGTTTCGCTCATCGAAAACGCCCCGTGGGGAAACACCATTCCCGAGGCCGCCTCCCGGCTCGCGATGGATCAGGCCTCCAAGTGCGCTGCGCTCCCCGAGCTCACGCAACTCGTGGAGATGCTCCTGCTCGCGGAACTCCCCGAGGCCATCGAGCACGCCATGCGCGAGCTGGAAAACAAAGCCGCGCTGACCAGCGACGTCGGCCATCTCATGGATGCCCTGCCGCCCCTCGTCTCGGTGATGCGCTACGGCAATGTGCGCCAGACCGACGCATCAATGGTCGGCCACATCGTGAATGGCCTCGTCGCGCGCATCTGCGCCGGTCTACCGCCCGCCTGCGCTTCACTCAACGACGAAGCCGCCGGTGAAATGCTCACGCATATCAACTCCACGCAAAGCGCACTCGGCACGCTCGCGGACGAAGCACTCGGCGCGCAGTGGAACGCCACGCTCACGCGCCTCGCCGATGACGACACGCTCCACGGCGTGGTCGCCGGACGCTGCACCCGCCTGCTGCTCGACGACGGAAAGCTCGACGCCGATGCCGCCGCGCTGCGTCTCTCCCGCCACCTCTCGCGTGCCAACGCACCCGCCCAGGCCGCCGCATGGGTGGAAGGCTTTCTCGCGGGCAGCGGCCTCGTGCTCATCCACCAGGCACAGCTCTGGAACCTGCTCGATGGCTGGCTCGCCTCCCTCACCGAGGATCATTTCACCGAGGCGCTCCCGCTCCTGCGCCGCACGTTCGCCACGTTCGAGGCCCCCGAACGCAGACAGATGGGCGACCTCGCAAAACGCTCCGCCACCACCAGCGGTGGCGCCACGCCGCAAGTGGGCCTGGTCGATGAAGCCATCCACGAGGAGCGCGCCAGCCGCGTGCTCCCCACACTCGCCGCGCTGCTTGGCACCGGCACGATGAACACCACCTCTTCCAAACCATGAATCCCATCTCCGCCGAGGAACGTCTCCGCCGCTGGCGCCTGGTCCTGGGTGCCGAGCGCAATTGCGACGGCACCGGTTGCAAGCTCACCGGCGACGACGCCCGCATCGACGCCGCGCTCGCCTCGCTCTACGATGCACAGCCCGACGAACCCGGCAGCCGCAAACGCTCTGCCGGCCTGGGCGCATCCGCCCCCAATGTCTCCCGCTGGCTCGGCGACATCCGCCAGTTTTTTCCAAAGTCTGTCGTGCAGGTGATGCAGAAGGACGCCATGGAGCGACTCAATCTCAAGCGCCTGCTGCTCGAGCCCGAGATGCTCGAAATGGTGGAGCCCGACGTAAATCTCGTCGGCACGCTCATGTCGCTCAATTCCGTGATCCCCGAGAAAACCAAGGCCACCGCGCGCCTCGTCGTGCGCCGCGTGGTGGAGGAACTGGAGCGCCGCCTCGCCAGTCCTCTCCGGCAGGCCATCACCGGCTCACTCAACCGCTCCGCGCGCAACCGCCGCCCGCGCCACAGCGAGATCGACTGGCCGCGCACCATCCGCGCAAATCTCAAGCACTACCAGCCCGAGTACCGCACCATCATCCCCGAGACCCGCAACAGCTTCGGGCGAAAGACCGCCGCCCTGTGCGACATCATCCTGTGCGTGGATCAAAGCGGCTCCATGGCCGGCTCCATCGTGTACTCAGGCGTCATGGCCGCCGTCATGGCCTCGCTCCGCGCAGTGCGCACGTCGCTCGTGTTCTTCGACACCGCAGTGGTGGACATGACCGAAAAACTCGCCGACCCCGTCGATGTGCTCTTCGGCGCACAACTCGGCGGCGGCACCGATATCCATCGCGCCGTCACCTACTGCCAGGGCCTCATCACCCGCCCCTCGGAGACCATTTTCGTGCTCATCAGCGACCTCATCGAGGGCGGCAACAAGGACGGCCTCTACCGCCGCGTCGCATCCATCGCAGGCAGCGGCGTAAACATGGTCACCCTGCTCGCCCTCGACGACTCCGGCGCGCCGTGCTTCGACCACGAAGTCGCGGGCACCTTCACCTCGCTCGGCGTCCCCTCCTTCGCCTGCACGCCCAATCTCTTCCCCGATCTCATGGCCAACGCCATCCAGCGCCGCGACCTCAACCAATGGGCCGCCACACAAGGCATCAAAATCGAGCGCGGCGAAAAGCCAGCGTGATCAAGGCTCCTGCTCTGGCTTCGGAAGCCACGGTGGCAAGGTGGAAAACTGCTGCACTTTCAGGGCATTCTTCGCTCCCCACTCCCATGAACATCCAAGGCTGAACTACTTCTCTTCCTGTATGGCTTCGCGTCCCTTGCGTCCCTCGCTTTGCTCTCTTTGAAAATGAACGCAAGACGCGCAGATCCCTGCATTCTTGGGGTCCCCCGCCCCAAGCCCACCTCCGACCTGCGCCTTCCATTGGACGTTCAGCGTTGGATGTTGGGCGTTGGGCGTTTTGCAGCGGAAAGACTCCTTTGGTTGCGGCTCTGCCGCCCTGAATCCTTCGCGTTAATCTACCGCGTTCCTACCCGCACTTCAGTGCGCAAAAAACGGATTGTGCACCTTCTCCTCACCCACGGTGGTGAGCGGGCCGTGCCCGGGACAGATCACCGTCGTCGTCGGGAGCGTCAGGATTTGCTCCACGTTGTTCTTCACCGCGTCCGCGTAGCTCACGCCGCCCCCGCCCATGCTGCCCGCAAAAATACTGTCGCCCACCACAGCCACCGGGCGTTCCAGCCCGCTCACCACGTAGGTGATTCCACCCGGCGAATGCCCCCACGTGAGCCGGCTCTCCACGGTGAGCCCGCCGAGATGCCACACCTTGCCCGGCGAAAAACTCTCCGCGCCTTTCACCGGCTCCTTATCCCCGGTCCACACATGCGCACCGGTCTTCTCGCGCAGGCGATCCAGATCGAAAATGTGGTCGCCATGGGTGTGCGTGATGAAGATGTGCTTTACCGTCAGCCCCTGCGCCTTGGCCGTCGCGAGGATGTCGCTCACATCCGCGCCCGTATCGAATACCGCGGCCTCTTTCGATGCCGGATCCCACACCAGATACGCATTCACCGTCATGTCCTCGAAGGGCGTGTTGAACTGCGCGAGCCCGGCAATCCGCACATCGCCCGGCGCATAGCGTTTCTCAGCGAGCGCAGCGAGCGCATCGGCATCCAGCCCCAGCACCGGTGCGACTTTCTCCGCCACCGTGTTGGAAAATTCCCCGGCCCGCAGCGTCTGCAATTCCGGCATGCCCACCCCCGCGCGCTGCGCCAGCGACTGGTCATCCATATGCAGACCGCGCATGGCTTTTCCAATGATGTCCGTGAACGTATCTTCGAGAGGAATGGAAGGCATGCCCGAATCCTAGTATCACGTCCGATTCCCGGCAAGGAGAGATGACGGCACCCCGCAGACGGACGCCACGTATTCAATATTGAACAAACCCCATTCCTCTGGCATCTCAAAGTCCGCACTTATGATCCCTCCATCCATTCGTCCGGCGCGATTCCTTCTGGGTCTCGCACTCGCCACCCTCCTCTCCTCCGCACACGCCCAGCAGCCTGCGGAACCTAAAGCCGCCGAGGAGGAAAAGGAAGCCGCCTCCAAGCTCCAGCGCCAGAAGATCGAAAACTGGGGCATCGCCCTCGACCTCGCGGGCGACTGCCACTTCGCCGCCTCCGGGGGCAAGCTCACCATCACCGTGCCCGGCTCGGAAAAGCCCCACGACCTCAGCACCGAGTTGCACAGCTCCACCGCCCCGCGCGTCCTCCAGCCCGCCCTCGGCGATTTCACCCTGCAAGTCCGCATCGATGGCGAGTTCGCCCCCGGTGACGAATCCACCCAGGCCGGCCGCACCGGCTACACGGGCGCGGGCCTCGTCGTCTTTGCCGATGCCAAAAACTTCGTCCGCCTCGAGCGCGCCACGCTCCACCGCACAGGCGGAAAACAAACCGCCTACACCAATTTCGAGGTCCGTGTGGATGGCGACCTCGAGCGCATCGGCCTCACCAGCGACGCCCCGCTCGAGGAAGGCAAGCCCACCTGGCTCCGCCTCCAGCGCAAAGGCAACTTCCTCCACGGCGCAGTCAGCCAGGACGGCGTCACCTGGAAGGAATCCCTGCCCAAGGAACTGACCGACAAGGCCTGGAAAAAAGAAACCCTCGCCGGAGTCGCCGCCATCAGCACCTCCACCAAAACCTTCGAGCCCACCTACTCCGAATTCTCCATCCAATCCAAACCCGCCGAAGCCAAGCCCGAGGATCCCCAAAAGCTGGAGAAGTAGCGGACGCAGCCTGAGAAAAGTCGCAGCTTCGGTGGATGACGCTCTCCGAGCCCCCCGGCTCTGCCGTCTCTTCCCGTGTTATCATTGGCATGCCAAAGCAACCGCCGAAGGCTCACTTTTTCTCTCAGCTGCGACTGTAAAACCGTCGTACTGACGTACAAAGAGCGCAGAAAACCTGTATTTGAGGGCCAAAGGCCCGGCTCCGTCCCAGCCTAGGGCAAGCGAGGCACGAGCGCAGCCCTAGTGCATCGTCATGCGTGAACTGATGGTAAAGGAAGCGAGAAATATTTTAGATATATATTGTACTTTTATTATCAGTGTATA
>JAYUWZ010000264.1:0-1879 GCA_043753265.1 Verrucomicrobiaceae bacterium | reverse complement strand
GATGGTCTCGAGCGCGTCGCGCCGGGTCTCCTCCTGGCCCGTGGTGACCGGGAAGGTGAGGGCCCACCCCGTGCGCGATCTTTTCAGCGCGGTGTTTTTCGTATCCATCGGGCTGCTCATCGATCCCAAACTATTGATTCAATATGCGGGGCCGATTCTCGCGATTACCGTGGTCGTGGTCGTTGGCAAGGTCGCTGCGTGCTCGTTTGGGGCATTCATCGGCGGCAATGATCGTCGCGACTCCTTTCGAGTCGGAATGGGCCTTGCGCAAATCGGCGAGTTCTCATTCATCATTGCAGGTCTCGGTCTGCAGAAGGGCGTGACGAGCGATTTCGTATACCCGATCGCTGTCGCGGTTTCCGTGCTCACGACGCTGCTGACCCCGTATCTGATACGCTCGTCGGATTGGTTCGTGAACCTCATCGAACGCAAGGTACCCAGGAAGTTTGTGGCAAGTCTGGATGCCTACACCCGGTGGGTGGGGCAGTTCCGCGAGAATCGCAGGGGAGGCATGGCCGGGAATTTGATCCGGAAGTGGACGTGGCACATCGGCCTGAACTTTCTGATTGTGTCGGCTGTGTTCATCACCGCCGCTGCGATGAAAGGCCGGGCTCACCAGTGGTGGCCCGACGCGCCGGGGGGCGACGATGGCATCAAGGCGATGCTGTGGCTTGCGGCGATGCTCGTGAGCCTGCCCATGCTCATCGCGTCTGTGCGCAAGCTGGAGGCGATGGCGATGCTGATTTCAGAGGCTGCCGTGAACCGCGAAAAGGCCGGCGAAGCGACGGATGCCTACCGGGCGGTCATTCGCAATACAGTGCTGATTGCAGGCTGCGCGGCCTTCGTGCTGCTGCTGCTGGTACTGAGCTCCACCATCCTACCCTCGTGGAAGGTGCTCATCGTGCTGGCGCTGCTGGTGATGGTCGCTTTCATCTTTCTCCGCCGGTCGTTCACGCGCCTCTATTCCAAGGCCCCGGCGGCTTTGATCGAGACCTTTGCCCAGCCGGCACCATCCCACCAGCCGGAGATGTCCACAGTCATTCCCGCGATGATGCGCGAGGCGAAACTGAAGACAGTGTTGCTGGGAACGGCGTCGCCGGGAACCGGAAAACTGATCGTGGAGATGCGCCTGCGCAGCGAAACTGGAGCGAGCATCGTAGGGATCGAGCGGTCGGGGGAGAACATTATCAACCCCGGCCCGGATGAAGAGCTCAAGGATGGCGACCGGGTGCTGCTGCTTGGAACACGGGCGCAGCTCGATTCCGCTGCAGTTGCTTTGGGCGGGAAGAACGCCATTGCAGTCGCGGGGTGATCCCGCCCGTTTGCTATGGTTTTGGGCCCTTCGCTGCGTCTGTTTGCGACTGCTCAAACAACGCGCGCCAGTAGTCGAGACGCTCTTTGACCCGTTTCTCGTAGCCGTTTTCAGTGGGCTCGTAGTAGCGGCGGCCCTCGGGGAGGTAGGCCTGCGGAATGTAGGCACCCTCGCCTTCGTGGGTATATTGGTAGCCGGTGTGGCCGAGCGCCTTCGCTCCCTTTTTATGGCCGCTGCTGCGCAGATGGCGCGGCACTGCAAGTGTGACGCCTTCCTTCACCTCCGCCATCGCGGCATCCACGCCGGCGTAGGCGCGGTTCGATTTCGGCGCGGTGGCTAGATAGACCGTGGCGTGCGCGAGGGTGATGCGCGCTTCAGGCATGCCGATAAATTGCACTGCCTGCTGCGCCGCTACTGCGACGAGCAGCCCTTGAGGGTCGGCCATGCCGATATCCTCGCTGGCGAGAATCACGATGCGTCGGGCGATGAAGCGGATGTCCTCCCCGGCATAGAGCATCTTGGCCAGCCAGTAAAGTGCGGCATCCGGATCAGAACCGCGGACGCTTT
>JAYUWZ010000263.1:0-4267 GCA_043753265.1 Verrucomicrobiaceae bacterium | reverse complement strand
CTGCGCAATCCGCGCTGGCTCCGCAGCCCCGCCGTTCGCAGCCGCATTCAGTCGAGCCTTGCCAAGCTGGTGCGCTATAAACGAAAGACCTCAGCATGATATCTCCCGGCCGGTTGCTTTGGTTGATGCGCCGCGATTTGAAGCGCGGGTGGGATGCGAGCTATCACGATTACAAGACGAAGCCGCTTATCAAGAAATGGGCGTGGCCCTTCTGGAGCGAGACGCTGCAATCCGTCCCCATTCACATCCTCACCGGCGAAAAGGACTGGCTCCTCTCCGCGTGGGCGCTTGCCAGTTTCTTCCACTTTTCCGAGCAGACCTGGAGCGTCACCATCCACGACGACGGCACGCTCACGCCCGAGGCGCGCAACGAACTCAAGACGCTCTTCCGCAGCGCCCGCATCATCTCCCGCGACGAGGCGGATACCAGGATGGACAAGCACCTCGCGGCTTTCCCATTTTGCCACGACTACCGCAACAAGCACCCCCTCGCGCTCAAGATTTTCGACGCCCCATTCTTTTGCGAATCCGAGCGCTTCATCATGCTCGATAGCGACGTGCTCTTCTTCAGCTACCCTCGCGAGATTATGGACTGGGTGTCGCGCGGCGCGCCGGAGTGCTGGTTCAACGAGGACGTCGACGAGGGCTCGCTCATCAGCGCGGACAACGCCTGGATGGATCTCGGAGTGGCGCTCTGGCCCCGCGTGAACAGCGGTCTCTGCCTGCTCACCAAAGAAGCGCTCGACCTCGAATTTTGCGACCGCGCCCTCGGTGAGACAAGCATTCTGAAAGGCCACATCTGGCGCGTGGAGCAGACGCTCATCGCACTCTGCGCCTCACGCCACGGCAAAGGCGGCCTGCTCCCAAAGACCTACGAGGTGACCCTGGCAAGGGAGGCGTCCAGCGACGCCATCGCACGGCACTACGTGGGCGCGGTGCGCGATCGATTTTACGGGGAGGGCCTCAAGCGTTTGCGGGACATCCTGCTGGCGCGCGGCGAAGATTGATGGAGGTCATCTTTGCTCCCGACTGGCGCAACGGCGTTCCCTACCAGCGGCTCCTCGCCGGGGCGCTCGCTGCCCACGGCGCAAACGTGACCTTCCTCGAAGGCTACAAGCGCGTCTTCCCGCTCCGCCGCCTGCTCGCCACGAAACAGTGCGACATTCTCCACCTGCACTGGCCCGAGGCCTATTACCCGCGCCGGGGCGATGTCTGGGACTGGTTCCGCCGCGCCCGCTTCGCATTCGATATCCGTGGCGCCACCCGCCACTGCAAGCTCGCCACCACTGCCCACAATCTCCGCGCGCACAATCGCGGTGCCGAGTCCTTTGCCCATCGCAATACCCGCGCCGCTCATCGCACCGCGGGGGCCGTCTTCGCACACTCACCCATCGCAAAAACCCGTCTCGTCGAAGCCTTCGATCTTACTCCCGAAAAAGTCCACGTCATCCCCCACGGCGATCTCGCCGCCACGCTCGGAGCCCCCATTTCACAGGCCGAGGCCCGCGCCGCACTCGGCCTCGGCCCGGGAAAACTCGCAATCATCTTCGGCGCGGTGGAGCCCTACAAAGGCCAGGAGGAAGTCATCCAGTGGTGGCGCAATGCCCAGCCCGGCTGCACGCTCGCCATCGTAGGCAAGCCGTGCGACGACGACTACGAAACGCACATCGCCTCCACCATCGGCACCGCCTCCGACATCGTGACCAAGTTCGGCTGGCTGCCCGATGACCAGCTCCGCCTCTGGCTCTGCGCCTCGGACGTTGCCATCTTCAACTACCGCGAAATCTTCACCTCCGGCGCCGCAAACCTCGCCCGCTCCTGGGGCCTGCCCATCCTCCTCCCCGAGCGCCTCGACACCGTCACCCTCGACGAGCCCCACCCCACTGTCCGCCGCTTCAAGGACTTCACTGACTTCGGCCCCCAACTCGCCGAGCTCCTCAAAATCCCACCCGACTTCGCCGCCGCCGCCCCCTGGCGCAAGGCCTGTAGCTGGGACGAAGTAGCCCGCATCACCGCCGCCGGCTACCGCGCGGCCCTGGGTAATCGATAAGCGCGTGGAAAACGCGAGCGAAGCCTTGGACTGCGGTGGCATTCGAGCGAGCGAACCGTAGCGAAGCGGAGATGGCCGAAGGCAAAAAGCCTGCGAAGCAGCCCGAAGGGGGGTGAGCGTAGCGTTTGGAGCGCCTTTCCCCATTTCTGGCTCCGCTTCTTCGGCGATCTCCCGCACATTTGGCATTTGCCAACCGCGAAATCGCACTACTCTCGCCAGCGTCATGGGAGACACTTATTTGAAAGAAACACCGCTGCATGCCGAGCACGTCCGCCTTGGTGCGAAGCTGATCGATTTTGGCGGCTGGGACATGCCGGTGCAGTACACGGGCATCATCGACGAACACAACGCGGTGCGCTCGGCGCTGGGCGTTTTCGATATTTCGCACATGGGCCAGTTCTTTGTGCATGGCAGGGAGGCCGCCGCGTGGTTGAACCGCATGCTGACCAACAATGTGGAAAAGCTCCACGTGGGCCAGGGGCAGTATACGCTGATGCTCAATGAGCGCGGCGGGGTCATCGACGATCTCATCATCTACCGCATCAGCGAGGAGGATTGGTTCCTCGTGGTGAACGCCGCGAAAATCGGCGAGGACTTTGTGTGGCTCACCTCGAATTTTCAGCCGGGCCTCTCCTTCCAAAACCAGAGCGACTCGTGGGCCGGCTTGGCCATTCAGGGTCCCAAGGCTGCCGCGTGGTACGATGCGTGGACGGGTGGCGCATCAGGCGCGCCTGCGCGCAATGGCATCGCGCGCCTCGACGTGCGTCATGTGCCCGTCTTCGTGGCGCGCACAGGCTACACAGGGGAGGATGGCTTTGAGCTTTTCTGCCCGAGCGGGCATGCGGTGAAGCTCCTCAATGATGTGCTGGAGACAGGTGCGGCCTTTGGCATCAAGCCCTGCGGGCTCGGCGCGCGCGACACGCTGCGCATGGAAATGTGCTACCCGCTGAATGGTAACGATCTCTCGCCGGATCGCACACCGATCGAGGCAGGACTCGGCTTTTTTGTGGATTTGTCCAAGCCCGAGTTCATGGGCCGCGCGGTGCTCGCGGAGCAGAAAACCAACGGCACCCAGCGCAAACTCGTCGCCTTCAAGATGGTGGGTGCCACTCCCCCGCCGCGCAGCCACTATCCCGTATGGAAGGACGGCGCGCAGATCGGCGAGACCTGCAGCGGCGGCCTTTCGCCCTCACTCAAGTGCGGGATCGGCCTCGCCTACCTGCCCACGGAACTGGCGAAACCGGGAACGGAAATAGAGATCGATATCCGTGGCCGTCGTTTTCCCGCGGTAATTGAAAAGAAACCGCTTCACCGCGCGAGTACCGCCGTTTAATCGTAAATCTTTCCAGTATGAACGTACCAGACGATCTCCGTTTTGCCACATCCCACGAATGGCTCCGCGCCGACGGCACCGTGGGCATTTCCGACCACGCCCAGCATGAACTCACCGACGTCGTATTCGTGGACCTACCCGCCCTGGGCAAGGAAATGAAGGCCGGCGAAGTGGTGTGCGTGGTGGAAAGCGTGAAAGCCGCCAGCGACATCTACGCGCCCGTCGCGGGCAAGGTGGTCGCGGTGAATTCCGACCTCTCCAGCAATCCCGCGCTCGTGAACACCGATCCCTACGGCAGCGGCTGGATGTTCCGCCTGGAACTCGCGAGCCCTGCGGAGCGGGAGTCGCTCAAGGACGCGGTTGCTTACAAAGAGCAGATCGGCGGGTAGTGGAGAGTGAGGCAGGGGCTTCGGCTTGTGAGGAATACGCTTCGAGGCGCTGCATTTATCAGGGTCGAAGCAACTCGGGTGCGTTGTGACAACGGGTCGTAATCTGAAGTGCGGCAGCTAGCTAGCAAGCTCCCGCACTCCAGGTTCGCGTCCATCGCATTGGGCGTTGGACGTTTGCCAGCGGACGTTTTTCTTCCTCACGCTTGACGCCCCTGCGCTGTCTGCCAGCCTGCGCGCCCGCATGAAACCGCTCCTTGCTCTCCTCGCCATGGCCTCCTTCGCACCTGCTGCCGACTGGCAACCCCTCTTCAACGGCAAAGACCTCGATGGCTGGAAGGCCAACGAAAAGCCCGAGACGTTTTCGGTGAAGGATGGCGAGCTGATTGTGAAGGGCGACCGCTCCCACCTTTTCTACGTGGGCAAGGTGAATGGCGGGGATTTCAAGAACTTTGAAATCCGCCTCGAGATCATGACCAAGGCCGGAGCGAACTCGGG
>JAYUWZ010000262.1:0-8993 GCA_043753265.1 Verrucomicrobiaceae bacterium | reverse complement strand
CCCTTTCCCCTTTCATCCGCCCCTACTTTAAATCACGCCCATAGGTGAGCGTTCTCAAAATAAATGCTGAAATTTGACACACGCAATCATGGGCTGTGCGACGATGAAGAACGGCATCTCAACGATTCGCAGGCCACCCCATAGCCTTGCGGAAGCTGTCGCGATGAGACATTTCCAAACGTCTTTCATCATTCATGAGTCAAATTTCAGCATCGCCCTCCCCAACCGGGCGCTCCGATTCCCGTCTGCCGCGTGTGATCTCACTGGCTGTGGTAGTGGCCTTCTTTATCGCGAGCTCTGCGATAACCTATTGGAATACGCAAACCCTGCGCTCTTCGGCCACCATGGTGGAACACACCTACGAGGTGATTGGGGCCTTGGATGATGTGCTTTCGCTGATGAAAGACGCTGAAACCGGGCAGCGTGGGTTCGTAATCACGGGAGAAGAAAAGTACCTCGACTCTTACAATTCTGCACTCGTCGTCCTGGATGGCCGGATCGAAGCAGTGACCAGCCTGACGAGTGACAATGCGAACCAGCAGGCGCGGATCCCGGAGCTCAAATTCCAAGTCTCGGAGAGGAGGAAAGAGCTCGCCCATGTCATCAACCTCCGGCGGGATAGCGGCTTCGACTCGGCTCGCGACCGCCTGGCAATGGGTCGCGGAAAAATCGCGATGGACGCCATCCGGGTGCACATTGCGGCCATGAAGGAAGAGGAGCGGACCCTGCTGGCGAGGCGGCTTGAAAAGAGCGAGGACTCCTTCAACGCTGCGGTGCGCAGTGCGATCGGGAGCGGCCTCGTGGGCGTCCTGCTTGCGGGGATCATCGCGTGGCTAGCGGAGCGCGCCACCCGCATCCGCGAGCGGCAGGAATGGCTGAAGAACGGACAGTCGTTGCTGAGTGAGAAGCTGATAGGCGAACAGCGGATAGAGGAACTGGGTGAAAGCGCCCTGTCCTTCCTCTGCGCGTACCTCGACGCAAAAGCGGGCGCGATTTTTGTCACCGACGGGGGAACCTTTCGCCGCAGTGCCACGTATGCGATCCCCGCAGGTGCCAGCATCCCCGAGCGATTCGGGCCGGGCGAGGGACTGCTCGGGCAAGCGGCGAAAGACGGGCAGGCCATCCAGGTCAGCGAGGTGCCGGAGGGCTATCTGGTCATCGGCTCCGGCCTCGGCCAGGATCGCCCGCGGCATCTGCTGATTGCGCCCGCCAAGGCGGACGGCGTGGTGAACGCTGTGGTGGAGCTCGGCTTCTTTCACTCCGTGCCGGAGGCTTCCGTCGAGCTGATGATGCGCAGCGCCGAACTTATCGGTATCGCCGTGCGATCCGCCCAGTCGCGGTCGCGCATCCTGGAATTGCTCGAGGAAACACAGAGGCAGGCGGAGGAGATGCAGACACAAAGCGAGGAATTGCGAGTCTCCAACGAGGAGTTGGAGGAGCAAAGCCGCGCGCTGCAGCAAACCCAGGCACGGCTGGAACAGCAACAGGCCGAACTGGAGGAGAGCAACATGCAACTCGAGGAGCAGACACAGCTCCTCGAAACGCAGAAGGACGACCTGACGCAAACGAAGCTCAAGCTCGAGAACCAGGCGCGCATCGTGGAGCAGGCCAGCCGCTACAAATCGGACTTCCTTGCGAATATGTCCCACGAGTTGCGCACCCCGCTCAACTCCTCGCTCATTCTTGCGCAGCTCCTCGCGGAAAATCGCGGCGGCAACCTCAGCGAGGAGCAGATCAAATACGCGCGCACCATCCAAAGCTCGGGCAACGATCTGCTGGCGCTGATCAACGACGTGCTCGACCTTGCGAAAATCGAAGCCGGGCGCATGGACCTCAAGCCCCAGCGCGTGGCACTCCCGCAAATGATCGAGGGGCTGCGCTCGCAATTCGACCCGGTGGCAAACAATCGCGGCCTCGCCCTGCGGATCGCTCTTTCCCCCGGCGCGCCGGAAAGCATCGAGACCGATCCGCAACGGCTGGAGCAGGTCATTCGCAACCTTCTCTCGAACGCCCTGAAGTTTACCGAAAAAGGGGAGGTCGCGCTGGAAGTGAGCAGCGCCGGGCATGGTCGGGTCGCATTCGCCGTGCGCGATACGGGCATCGGCATCGATGCAAAGCAGCAGCGCATCATCTTCGAGCCATTCTGCCAGGCGGACGGCACGACCAACCGCAAGTATGGCGGCACCGGGCTGGGCCTCTCCATCTCGCGCGAACTCGCCCGCTTGCTTGGCGGCGAAATCCAACTCGCCAGCGAACTCGGGAAGGGAAGCATCTTCACCGTGATCATCCCAGAGGCGTATCAGGGTCCCGCCGCCCCAGAGACATCTCCCGAGCCCCAGCCGGTCGAGACGAAGCCCACTCCGCGAGCCAACCGCCCGCTGCTGAGCGTCCCGGACGATCGCGCGAAACTCAGCCCAACCGCACGCGTGATTCTTGTGGTGGAGGACGACTCGCGCTACGCCGAACTCCTCGCCACGCTCGCCCGGGAGCGGAATTTCCAGTGCCTCGTGACCAACAGCGCCGAGGAAGGCCTGGCACTCGCCCGCGAGTATCTGCCGAGCGCCATCCTGCTCGATGTCGGCCTGCCGGATGGCTCCGGTCTTTTCGTGCTGGAACGCCTGAAGAGCGACCCGCGCACGCGGCATTTCCCTGTGCATGTGGTCTCGGGCAACGACTACGCCGAAAAGGCGCTGGCCATGGGTGCCGTGGGCTACATGCTCAAACCGGTGCCGCGCGAGAAAATCACCGAGGCCCTGCAAGCGCTGGAGGCCCGCCTCACCCACCGCCTGCGCCGCGTGCTCGTGGTGGAGGACGACGAGGTGCAACGCTCCGCACTGAGCAAACTCCTCGCCTCGCGGGAAGTAGAGGCCGTCGGCGCGCGGGATGCCGAGGATTGCCTGACGCAGCTCCGCACCAACACCTTCGACTGCATGGTGCTCGATCTGAGCCTGCCGGATGCCAGTGGCTTTTCACTGCTCGAAAAAATCAACGAAGACGACTCGTATCCCTTCCCGCCTGTCATCATCTACACAGGCCGCGAACTTAGCGCGGATGAGGAGCAGGCGCTGCGGCGCTACTCGAAATCCATCATCATCAAGGGGGCGAAATCGCCCGAGCGCCTGCTGGATGAGGTGGCGCTATTCCTCCACCAAGTGGTCGCAGAGCTGCCAGCCGAGCAGCAGCAGATGATTGAAAAATCGAGAAGCCGTGAGGCCGCACTTGAGGGGAGGCGCGTTTTGCTGGTGGAAGATGACGTCCGGAATATATTTGCGATTACCAGCCTGCTGGAGCCTTTGGGCCTTGTCCTGGAGATTGCCCGAAACGGGCGGGAGGCGCTTACTGCGCTTGACCGCGTCCGCGAACGGAAGATTGCGCCCATCGATCTCGTGCTTATGGACATAATGATGCCGGAGATGGATGGCATGACTGCCATGCGCGAGATTCGGAAGCAGCCTGAGTGGAAAGAGGCTCCCCATCATCGCCCTGACCGCCAAGGCCATGCCCAACGACCAGGAGCAATGTGTGGCGGCGGGCGCGAATGACTACCTGGCGAAGCCACTCGATGTGGAAAAACTTCTCTCGCTCATCCGCGTCTGGATGCCGCGATGAGAACGCAGGCCGCCGAGACCGAAATCATCGAGATGCGATTGCTCGTGGAGGCGATCTTCCAGCGCTACCACTACGACTTTCGTGGCTACTCGGTGGCCTCGCTGAAACGCCGCCTCCTCCAGGCCCGTGAACACTTTGGATGCGAGAGCTTTTCCGCCTTGCAGGAAAAGGTGCTGCACGATCCCGTGATGCTGCCGAAGCTGCTCAGCTATCTCACCGTGCAGGTCAGCGAGATGTTCCGCGACCCCTCCTTTTTCAAGGTGCTCCGCGAAGAAGTGGTTCCGCACTTGCGCACCTACCCCTCCCTCAAGGTGTGGGTTGCCGGATGCAGCGCGGGCGAGGAACTCTACTCGCTTGCCATTCTTTTTCGAGAGGAAGGCCTCGAGTCGCGCACGATTTTCTACGCAACGGACATCAACCCCGAAGCCCTGCGCAAAGCCGAGGCCGGCGTGTATGGGCTGGATCGTGTCTCGCAATTCACCACGAATCATCGGCTCGCTGGCGGTAAATCCTCCCTTTCCGACTATTACACCGCCGCGTATGGCAATGCGATGTTCGACAAATCGCTCCGCCGCCAGACGGTATTTTCCGACCACAGCCTTGCCTCCGACGCCGTGTTTGCCGAGGCGCAGCTCGTGTGCTGCCGCAACGTGCTGATCTATTTTGACCGCGGCCTGCAGGATCGCGCGGTAGGCCTTTTCAAGGATTCCCTCGTGCGCAAAGGCTTTCTCGGCCTTGGAGCGAAAGAAAGCCTCCATTTTTCAACGCACGCCAGGGACTTCACGGAATTCAAGCGCGACGAGCGCATCTATCAGAAAGTCGGATGAGCGAGATCCCCTCCAACCGGGCGCATAAAGCGGTGGTGATTGGCGCCTCGGCAGGCGCGGTCGAAGCGCTTTTGCAAATCCTGCCCGTGCTGCCGAAGGACTATCCCCTCGCCCTGCTCATCGTGGTGCACCTCCCGCCCCACTCGGAAAGCACGCTCGCATCGCTGCTGGCTTCGCGCTGCAAGATCGCCGTGAAAGAGGCCGAGGACAAGGAGCCGATTCAACCGGGGACCGCGTACCTGGCACCGCCGAACTATCATTTGCTGGTGGAACCCGATCTAACCCTCTCGCTCTCCAGCGACGAACCGGTGCTCTTCTCGCGGCCCTCGATCGATGTGCTCTTCGAGTCCGCCGCGGACGCCTTCGGTAATTCCCTGGCAGGCGTCGTCCTCACCGGCGGCAACGCCGATGGCGCGCATGGATTGAAGACGATTGTGGCAGCCGGCGGTTTGCCGCTGGTGCAATCCCCGGAAACCGCAGCATACCTCGACATGCCCCAGGCTGCGCTCACCGCGTGCCCCGCGGCGCGGGCCCTCAGCCTGCCTGCCCTCGCCAGTGTGCTAAAAGAGGAACTCCCAGCCCTGATTCGATGAAGACCGCGACGATCAAATTTCTGCTGGTGGATGACCTCGACTCGAACCTGATCGCGCTGGAAGGCCTGCTGCGGCGCGACGGGCTCGAACTGCTCAAGGCCCGCTCCGGCCCCGAGGCGCTCGAGCTGCTGCTTGTCCACGACGTGGCGCTCGCGCTGCTCGACGTACAGATGGCCGGGATGGATGGCTTTGAGCTGGCGGAGCTCATGCGCGGCACCGAGCGCACCCGCCGGGTGCCCATCATTTTCCTCACCGCCGGCGCGCTGGATCAAACGCGGCGCTTTCGCGGCTACGAAGCCGGTGCGGTCGATTTCATTTTCAAGCCGATCGAGCCGCACATCCTGCAAAGCAAGGCGGGCATCTTCTATGAGCTGGCGCTCCAGCGCGAAGCACTGCGCCAGACTGCCGAGGAGGCGCAATCCGCCAACCGCGCGAAGGACAACTTCCTCGCCGCGCTCAGCCATGAATTGCGCACCCCGCTCACGCCCGTGCTCATGACGGCCACCGCACTGGAAACCGATCCCTCTCTTCCGGGCGAAGTGCGCGAGCAGATCGGGATGATGCGGCGCAACATCGAGCTCGAGGCACGGCTTATCGACGACCTGCTCGACATCACGCGGATCAGCCGCGGCAAGCTCACGATTGCGCCCGTGTACGCCGACCTGCACCAGTTGCTTCACCATACCGGTGAAATCGTGCGCAACGACGGCCTGCAAAAACAGGTGCACGTGACCTACTCCCTCGAAGCCCAACGGCACCACGTGCTCGGCGACCCCACGCGGTTGCAGCAAGTCTTTTGGAACCTGCTGAAAAACGCCCTGAAATTTACCCCCAACGGCGGCAACATCACCGTTCGAACATACAACACCGCCAGCGGGGAAATCGTGACCAGCGTCCAGGACACCGGCATCGGCATCAACGCAGCCGCGCTGCCACACATTTTCCGGGCATTTGAGCAGGGGGACATCGCTGGCAACCATCGCTACGGAGGCCTTGGCCTTGGCCTCGCCATCTCGCAGGCGATTGCCGAGGTCCATGGGGGCTCGATTCGCGCCGAGAGCAATGGACCTGGGCTCGGGGCCACTTTTACTGTTACCCTCTCGACCACCGACGAGCCCGCGCCTGCGGTGGACGGGCCGTCCACGCCCTCGCAATCGACTCGCGGCCTGCGCCTGCTCGTGGTCGACGACCATGAAGCCACGCGCACGGTCCTTTCCCGATTGCTCACGAGCAGCGGCCACCAAGTCACCCTCGCCGCCTCGATGCACGAAGCGCTGACTGCCTTCGCTGAAGGTCAATTCGACGTGGTAATTAGCGACCTCGGTCTGCCGGATGGCAGTGGCCACGATCTCATTCGCGAACTCAAACGCCAGCGGCCGATCGCCGGGATTGCTCTCAGCGGCTACGGCATGGAGGAGGACCTCCGGCAGACAAAGGAGGCCGGGTTCTGCGCCCACCTCGTGAAGCCGGTAAATATCGAGCAACTCCGGCATTTGCTTTTTCGAATGCAGGATCACCCGCTCCCGGCACCTCCCGCCGTTCACGCGGAGTAAAACCTCCGGGACATCGACGGTGGGTGCAATCAACGCGGACGTCCCTTCCGTTTCCAACGATGGCTCTCAGAAGTATACACGTATGCCTGTATATTCTGTTGACGGTATATAATACTATGGTATTTTCATCCCGTGCAGTTGATTCAAATCTACCAATGCTTTTGCGATGAGACCCGGTTGCGGATCGTGCACCTGCTTACCAAAGGGCCGCTGTGCGTATGCCACTTCCAGTGCCTCCTCGGCGAGACGCAGGTGAAGATTTCCAAACACCTTGCCTACTTAAAGGAGAAGGGGTTGGTCACCGCGACCCGCCACCAAAACTGGATGATCTATTGCCTGCCATCGAAGCCCTCCCGCGAGTTGGAAAGGAACCTGGAGTGCTTGCAGGATTGTGTGCGGCTGGAGCCCATTTTCAAAAAGGACCTTCAGGCGTTGAGGGCCATTCATCGGGATGTGGCATGGATCGAAACCGCGCTCGCCTGCTGCCCGGAGGGGGAACCCTGCCACAAACCTGCCAAAAATGACGATGGGCGGCAGCGCCAGATTTTGAGAAACAAACAAACCTGACAACACACCATGAAAGTATCCGAATTCAAACAACACCTCCTGCAATCCCCGCAACACGAGATGCGCTTCGTCCTGCCGGACGGCGATGTGATTCCTTTGCACGCACACGTCACAGAGATTGGGCGGATTGACAAAAACTTCATCGACTGCGGCGGAACTGGCCGCAGTGTCTCGAACTGCTCCCTGCAGATCTGGGTGGCGGAAAATGATGAGGACCATCGCTTCGCACCCGGAAAGCTCGCGAAGGTGATGGATATGGCGACGCCCTTATTTCGGGGCGACGACCTCGACATGGAAGTGGAATACGAGGACTGCTCGGTCTCGCAGTATCCGATCCTGGAGGCGCAAACCGCTGATGGGGTGCTGACTTTCCAACTGGGCTCCAAGCATACCGATTGCCTGGCCAAAGAGTCGTGCGGCCTCACCCCCGCCTCGGCGGCGAGTGGTTGCTGCGGGGGCGCGTGCTAGCACCGGCTACCAAATGACCAAGCCTCTGGTTCTCATATTATGCACCGGTAATTCCTGCCGTTCGCAGATGGCTGAAGGCCTCCTGCGGGCAGCGGCAGGAGATGCCTTAACGGCCGCAAGCGCTGGCTCCAAACCTGCCGGCACAGTGCACCCCCTGGCCATTGAGGTGATGCGGGAGATCGGCATCGACATCTCGGGGCAGCGCTCCAAGCACCTCAACGAGTATCTTACTCAAGCTGTGGACACCGTGGTAACGGTCTGCGGGGTAGCAGATCAAGCGTGTCCGATGTTTCCCGGGAAGGTGAACCGTTACCATTGGGGTTTCGAGGATCCTGCCTCGGCGGCGGGATCTGAAGCGGAAAAGCTACAGTTCTTCCGCAGGGTGCGTGACGAAATCAAAGCGGTCTTCGACGCGTATGCCGCAGGCCGCCGAGACCAAGACAGGCTCCAACAATCCTGAAATCCTGTCTTTGGACGGGATCGTGGCGAGGCGCCGTACGGAGTCCCGCCTTTAGGCGGAATACATGCTTCGAGCCACATAGCGATTCTGAGTAAAAAGGAAAGCAGTCCGCAAAACTTCCCCGGTCCTTCCGCCTAAAGGCGGGACTACGTACGGCACCTCGCCATCACCGGAACACGCAACCACGGTGCATCTGTGCTGTGCCAGTTTTGAACTACAAGGAGGAGACACTTCTCAACGTCTCACCTCTCCACGTCTCACGTCGCTATTTCGAAGAAGTGGTCTCAATTTCCCCATCCAACTCCATGAGCCATTCGGGCTTCGGCACCTCCTCGCGGACGATGTTGGGACCTACCACGGTGGTTTTCCATCCGTTGGGATAGCGAGTCTCGACCTCATAGGGCGGGCCGGAAAGGCGCTCGATGGCCCGGATTTTGTAGCCTGTCTCCACGCGGGAAACATGCCCTTCCGACACCCACGTGGCCACTCGGTGACCTTGGGAATCAGTCACGGTAAACTTGTTATAGTGGGTCTGGCACCCTGAGAAAAAGGCGATGGCAATTAGCGGGAGAAATTTCACGGCGCGGAAGCTGGCAGGTCGGTTCATGTGGGACAAGGCGGGATCTTCGACCACGCGTTATGTGGGACGTTCAACCCCGCATCAGCCCGGAGAGCGCAAAGAATTTGCGCATCCGTATTACCAAGAGTGAGAATTGGCGAAGGAGTTCCAAAAAGCTACGCAGTGCGTGGAGGGCAGCCCTCTGCCTCTTTGTGTTATTTATAATGGGTGAGGTTGAGGCACAAGTGAGGCTAGGCGTGGAGGTGGTTTCTCAAGGACTTTCCCTCAACCGGGAACGGCGCGAACCCAGGATAGGAGCGCGGTCTGTGTGCGAAGCACCAGCCGCAGCGGGATGTT
>JAYUWZ010000261.1:0-1882 GCA_043753265.1 Verrucomicrobiaceae bacterium | reverse complement strand
GGGATCTCGCTGTTGCGGACCCCGCCGCCGGTCATCTGGTTGTGGAAAACGGCGGCGTGCTCGAAATCCTGCCCCACTCCCAGTGCGACTCCCAGTCGCGTCACCAGGTTATCATAGGGCTCAAAGATCAGGATTCCCTTCCGGGCCACACGATACATTTCCAGAATCGCCCGGTGTGGCGAGTGGCAGTGGTGAAGCCCGTTGTGAACGCTCACAAAATCGAAGCTCCCATCTTCAAAAGAAAGATTCTCCGCATCTTGCTGGCTCCAGCCAAAGGGCGCAAATCGATCCTGCGCGACTCCCGCATCGAGATTGGAAATGACTACATTGGTCAATCCACAGCCGACCAGCATGTCGCGGTCGTATTCCGCGCCGCAACACACCAGCACGCGGCTGTCGCGCGCGATGGTTCCATCGGCGATAAACCGATTGAACACGTCCGCGTAAAATGAGTCGACCAGATGCTTCATGGATACAGGAAACCGCACCATTGAACTCACAGGGATGGAATGTCCAGCGCTCAAAGGAGGCGGCATCCAAACGGGTCAACAACACCGTGGAAGTGCTGTGAAAATGGTCGCGCGCCCCGGTGCTGCCCCGGGCATATCCTGATCCCAAGTCAGGTGGGTTCGCTGGTTCCCTCGCGCGCGAATGACGACGATGTGTCGTGGTTGAAAGTGGCGGCCTGTGCGGGCATTGCTCCCGCGACCCTCCGCTCGACAGGCGGATGCTCTTCATAGCTGAGCTAACAGGCCGTTTTTGAAAAATGGTGAGTTGTGTCGGTAACGCTCCGACGAGGTCCGGACGGACAGACGCTTTACAGGCGACTCGCGATCTTTACGCGGCTAACAACTCGAAATAAGCGAGCGGAACTCGGTGAGGTTCGCACGGAGCCAACGAAGCACGGAGGTGTGGGTTTTCTCTCCGTGCTCTTGGTGTCCTCAGTGCGAGGATGCATCCGTGGGATGCACAAGAACTCAGGCACCGCCGGTGCACTCACGCAAAGACGCAAAGGCGCCAAGGGCCGCCTGCATCTGCCTGAAATGGACGTTCTCACTAACGTGCATTCCTCCTCCAGACTCCCTTGGCGTCTTTGCGCCTTTGCGTGAAAAAATGGGTGGGTCATCACGATGGGATCGTGATGCTGCCTCCTCCGAATGAAGGAGCTTTGTGACTCGAGCAGCGCCCGCTGCGGCGCAGGGCGCTATCAGCCAATCTACCTAATCATTGCCGCCCGAATCGCCGCCTGGATCTCGTCCGTGGTGAACTCAATATTGGTGGAGAGTGCCGTGTCTTCCACGATCTTGCCGGCAATGAGCTTTGTGAGGGGAGCGAGGAGATTGAAGTGGTCCGCGTTCTTGACAGGAATAATCGCGACGACGCTGGAGCGAGGCTTGTCGTGCAGCGTTTTGAGACTGCTGATGTTGCCCCCGACGCCCTCGAAGATGAATGTCTGCGAGCGGATGCTCTCCAGCCACTCGCCAGGAGAACGCAATTTCATCTCGTCAGGATTCCTGGTGTCGAAGACTTCGATGTTCCCCGCATACTCGCTTATCGACGAGATGGGGCCGAAGCTGAACACCGCGCGAAACCGTGGCGTGAGCTCCGATGTCAGCAGGGCCATGGTGCCTCCCGTGCTGTGACCGCCGAGGTAGATGCGTTTCGGATCCACGTAGTCGAGCTTGGACAGGTAATCGGCCGCGGCCACTACGTCGTCCACTTCACCGTAAAACATCTCAATGTTGCCGGGGTTGTCGTTTCCACCGCGAAAGGACGGATACATGGTAACCACCCCCGCCTGGCGAAACGCGATGGCGGACTGGTCGTTTTTGGGTGGCCCCGCAAAGAATGACGTGGAGCCGATGCCATTGCCAAAGCCACC
>JAYUWZ010000260.1:0-1883 GCA_043753265.1 Verrucomicrobiaceae bacterium | reverse complement strand
CCCAGGATTCACATTGCGCAAAATGCGAATGAGTTCCAGGCCATCCATCACTGGCATGTTCATATCGGTAATGACTGCGGCGATCTCCGCGCTCCGCAGGCGGAAAATGGCGACGGCTTCCGCGCCGTCGGCTGCAGCAACGGCCTTGTACCCGGAAACCTCGAGAATCAGCCCGGTCATCCGGCGCATCGGGGCTTCGTCATCCACCACAAGAATGAGTTCTCCATTTCCCTGGAGCTTCTCCGGCCTGGCGGGTGCGACCGGCGGAGTCGCGGGGGAGGCGACACGGTTCAGCGCGGGGATAAATACCTGGAATGCTGTGCCCTTCCCCAACTCGCTGGTCACTTGCAGGAAGCCGCCATGGCTTCTGACGATGACCAAGGCGGTTGAAAGGCCGAGGCCGGAGCCTTTGCCGAATTCCTTGGTGGTGAAAAACGGATCGAAGATATTCTCCACGATGTGGGGTGGCATGCCGGTGCCGCTATCTTTCACCTCAAGCACCACGTAGGGCCCGGGTTTGGATTTTGGGTTTTGGCCCAGGCCCGCAAATACCGCGTCGATCTGCCGGTTTTCCGCTGAAATAAGGATAGTACCGCCATCGGGCATCACGTCGCGCGCGTTCAGGCAGAGATTGAGCAGCACCTGATGGAGTTGCGTGGAGTCGCCGATCACGGGCCACACTTCTGCCGGGACAAGCGTCTGGACCTGGATGTTCCGGGGGAAGGTTTCCCTGACGATCTTTTCGACCTCCCCAATGAGTTGCGGAACCTGCACTTCCCCGCGCTGGACCTTAATGCCCCGGGCAAAGGAGAGTATCTGCCGAACCATATCCGCGCCGCGTTTGGCGCTGGAATCAATGAGGGAAAGCAATTTCTGGCTTTCCGGGTCGGGGAACTTCGTCCTCAGCAGATCGATGGAAATGAGGATCGGCCCGAGTGAGTTGTTGAGATCGTGAGCGATGCCACCGGCCAGCGTGCCGATGCTCTCCATGCGCTGGGAGCGGAGGGACTGTTGCTCCAGTTTCTTGCGCTCGGTCAGGTCCATGAATGAGGTGATCGCGCCGGTGATTTTGCCCCGCTCGTTTTTCAGTGCTGCAAAGTTGACCAGGACGGGAATTCGCGAACCGTCGGGGCGTTCGATGACGACTTCCACATTGAGCGCGGGGAGGCCTGTGCGGAGCACTTCCACCATGGGGCTCTGGTGATGAGGGAGGAGGGTGCCATCCGGCAGCCACAGGCGAATCGAACCGCAGTGCCGCTCGACACCGCATTCCGGCTCCCTGCCCCATAGTTCCGCCGCAAGCGGATTATATTGCTGGATGATTCCGTTGTGGTCACAGGCAAAAACCGCCATTGGCGCCGATTCGAACAAGGCTCGAAACCTTTCCTCGCTTACCCGGAGCGCCGCCTCCGCCTCGGCGCGCTGCCTTATTTCGACAAGAAGTTGCGCGTTCAACCTCTCGGCGGCCTCCGTCAACTCGTGCTGATGCACCGAGCCGAGGATCAATGCCTCATTCATCGCCACCATCTTTTCATGCAAGAGCGCGTCGCCAGAGGGCGGACCAAGAGATGGTGGATGAGTGCCCATGGTGTTACCTCTAATCCGTCGCCTTGGGCTCGGGAGCGGACTCGATTTGCTGGCCGGTGTGCTCCGGAAGACCAGTGGTTAGCCGTGCGTAATCGGTCTGCCGCGGTTGAATGATGACCATTCCCTTGTCGGTGATGACGTACTCGCGAATGTCCTTGCTGTGATTGCCGCCGCGCATTTTGACAATGACCAGCACCTTGCGTAGCTGGCCGTCGATCTCCACGTAGCGCAGGCGGATGATATCATCCGTGAGAAAGGAAATCGCGTAGTGGCTGAAGGGCATGGAGGTGAAGGAG
>JAYUWZ010000259.1:0-4276 GCA_043753265.1 Verrucomicrobiaceae bacterium | reverse complement strand
CAATATTTGGTATAACACCTCGGTGGTGGACCCGCTGCTCACCACAGCGGATCTGAAAGCGCGGTTTGTCCATACGGTGGTTTTTCTGAACGTGATCATCTATCCCATCGCGGTGATCATTTGGTTGCGCTGTGTGTATGCGCTCCGGCCTGCGCTCTTCCAGCTTGCTGCCGGGGAGACCCCACCCGCCGCCACCCTGGACCAGGCGCGGAGGCGGCTGATCTTTCTACCGTGGATCGCCTCCATCATCGCGGCGGTGTCGTGGTTCATTTGCATTCCTGTTTTCCTGCTCTCGCTGAGTCTCGTGGGCACGCCGCTGGATGGGCGCCTGTACTGGCATTTGCCGATCTCTTTCGCGGTGTCCGGTTTCATTGCGATCACCCATGCGTTCTTTCTCGTGGAGATTGGTTCGCAGGGGCGCTTGTTCCCGCTTTTGTTCAAAGGTGCGCGGCCCGACCAGACGCCAGGCGCGCGGCCGCTCTCGCTCCGGCTGCGCGGCATTCTCATGGCGATTTCCTCCAGCGTATGCCCGCTGGTCTCCGTGGTCATGCTGAGCTTTGCGCCCAAGGCTCCGGATGAGGAATTTTTCGAGCTGTTCGTGGCCGTGGTGGGCATCGCGTTCAGCCTGTACTCTGCGGTGCTGATCAACCGTCTCGTCGCGGAACCGGTCGAGCAACTGCGCAGTGCCGTGGTGGGCGTGGCGGGCGGCCAGTTGGATGCGGAGGTGCTCGTGCACCGGGCGGACGAGCTAGGCGTGCTCGCCGGGGAGGTGAACCGGATGATCGTCGCGCTCCGTTCCGCCGAGACAGTGCGGCAGACCTTCGGCCTGCATGTAGGCCGCCGGGTGGCGGAGCGCCTGATGCAGCGTGATGCGCAAATTGGCGGCGTGGAGGAAACGGTGACCGTGATGTTTGTCGACATCCGCAACTTCACCGGGCGGAGCAAGGGCAGGTCGGCGCACGAGGTCGTGGCGGGCCTGAACGAGTTTCTCGCGGTGATGGTGCAAATCGTGGAGACGCGCCACGGTGGGATGATCAACAAGTTTCTGGGCGATGGCTTCATGGCCCTTTTTGGAGCAATCGATGATGGCCCTCGTGCACTCGAGGCCGTGGCGGCGTCGCGGGAGATGCTCGCTGCCCTTGCTGTCTTGAATGAAAACAAGATCGCAAAGGGTGAGGAGTCGCTGGGAATCGGAATAGGCCTGCACACCGGGACGGCGGTGATTGGGAGCATCGGCTCGCCGGAGCGCATGGAGTTCACCGCGATTGGCAGCACGGTGAACCTTGCGGCACGCGTGGAGGGCATGACCAAGGTGGTGGGGCACGCGTTTCTATTCACCGAAGCAACGCGGCAGGAGTTGAATGGAACAGCGGGCGTGGTGGATGTGGGTGAGCACCCTATTCGCGGAATGGCCGAACCGGTGCGGCTTTTCACCGCAAAAATTTGAACGAATGGCCTCGCGCGTGCGTCTGAAAAAGCAGAGAACGACTGACCGCCACCAGCCCTGCGCTTGACCTTCGAGTGGCTTTCACCCTCTTTGCCCAACCGACCCACTCCCGAATGCAGAAGCCCAAAAAGCGCAGGCGCAAAAAATGGATCATAGTTCTCTTTCTGATGCTGCTCATCGGGGGATGGATTGCTTACAAGACCATGGGCAAAAAGGAGGACGTGCTCGTTGTGCAGGTGGAAAAGGTGGCGAAGCGTGATTTGACGGAGACGGTGATCGCGAGCGGGCGCATCCAACCGGTGACGCAGGTGATCATCAGCCCGGAGGTGGCGGGGGAGATTATCGAGCTTCCGGTGAAGGAAGGGCAGCGTGTGAAGAAGGGCGATCTGCTCATCCAGATTAAGCCCGACAATTACGTGGCGAGCAAAAATTCCGCGGAGGCGAATCACAAGTTCGCGCTGGGCAGCCGCAGCCAGGCGGAGGCGGAATTGATGAAGGCGGAGGCGGACTTCAAACGCAACGAGGAGCTCTTCAAGAGCAAGCTCGTGGCTGCGAATGTGTTTATGGACTTCAGGACGGCGCACGAGGTGGCGAAGCTGCGGATGGAGAATTCGCTGCACCAAATCGACCAGGCGAAGTTCGCATTGGATCGCGCGAACGACGATCTCGCGAAAACGAAGATCACCTCGCCCATCGATGGCACGGTGACGAAGCTCAAGTCGCAGCTCGGGGAGCGTGTGCTCGGCACTTCGTTCAACATGGGCACCGAGATGATGACCATCGCCCAGCTTGAGGACATGGAGGCGCGCGTGGACATCGGGGAGATCGACGTGGTGCTCATCGAGGCCGGGCAGAATGTGCGGCTGGAGGTGGACGCGTACAAGGACCAAAAGTTTTCCGGCACGGTGAGCGCGATTGCGAATGCCTCCAAGGGGCCCGCGCTCGGGAGCATGAGCGGCAGCAGCAGCCAGTCGCAGGAGGCGCCGAAGTTTGAGGTGCGCATCCGCGTGAATGACAAGGAGGGCTTTCGCCCGGGCATGTCGGTGACCGCGGAAATCGAAACACGCTCGCGCAAGGACGTGCTGAGCGTGCCGATTCAAAGCGTGACTACGCGCCTACCCATCGGGAAGCCTGCTGCCGAGCCCACAAAGCCGGAAGGCGCTCCGGCAAAGAAGGGCAAGGCCGAGCCGGTGAAGCCGATCGAGGTGGTGTTTGTGCTCGAGGGCGATCACGTGAAGATGGTTCCGGTAAAGACCGGCATCAGCGACAGCGACCATTTCGAAATCGTATCGGGACTCACGGAAGGACAGCAGGTTGTCTCCGGCGGATACAAGGCCATCAGCAAGGATCTCGAGGACGGCAAGAAAGTGAGTAATGGGCCTCCTGCGAAAGCAGAGGGCCCCTAGCGCGACACTATCGCCATGAGCCTCATCCGCCTCGATACGATCTGCCGCTGCTACGAGATGGGCAGCGAGACTGTGCATGCGTTGCGCGGGGTTTCGTTGAACATCGAGCGTGGGGAGTATGTGGCGATCATGGGACCGTCGGGCTCGGGTAAATCGACGTTGATGAACATCATCGGCTGCCTCGATACGCCCACCACGGGCAGCTATGAATTGAACGGGCACAGCGTCGCGGAGATGGATGACGACGAACTGGCCGGCATTCGCAACAAGGAGATCGGGTTTGTGTTCCAGACGTTCAACCTGCTCTCGCGATCCACGGCACTTCGCAATGTGGAGCTGCCGCTCGTGTATGCTGGCATGGATGTGGACGAGCGGCGGGAGCAGGCGCTCGCGGCTCTGGCGGATGTGGGGCTTGCGGAGCGCGTGAGCCACCGGCCCAATGAGATGTCGGGTGGGCAGCGCCAGCGCGTGGCCATTGCGCGTGCGCTCGTGAACAAGCCTTCGATCCTGCTCGCCGATGAACCCACCGGCAACCTCGATACGCGCACGGGCGAGGAGATTTTGGAACTCTTCGAGAAGCTTTATGAAAAGGGCAACACCCTCATCGTGGTGACGCACGAGGAGGAAGTGGCGCGCCACGCCAAGCGCATTGTCCGCATCCGGGATGGATTGGTCGCAAGCGATGAAAGCACCGCCTGACCCATACGCAGGGAGCGCGGGGAGTGAGGTGGGCCGGTGAAGTTCTTCTCCGAAATTGCGGAGGGGCTGCGCATCTCGTGGGAGGCGCTTCGGGGCAACCTGATGCGCTCGGTGCTGACCACTGTCGGCATCGTCATTGGCATCGTCACCGTGACACTCATGGCGACGGCGCTGGAGTTCCTGAATACCTCGTTCCGCGAGGCGATTTCGTTTCTGGGGACCGATGTGCTCTATGTGGACAAGCGCGAGTGGTTCGTGGAATCGAACATGCGCTGGGAGGACATTCGCAAGCGCCAGAACATCACGCTCGCGCAGGTGAAGCAGGTGGAGGAGGGCCTGGACAGGGTCATCGGAGTGTCCCCTTCGATCATCCACAACACGGAATCGGTTCGGTATAAAAACCGAAGCTCGGGCATGGTCACGCTCATCGGCACAAACGAGCAGTTTCTGATCACGGGCGGAGTCACCCTTGCATCGGGGCGCTTCCTCACGAAACTCGAGGCAAATGCGAATCGCAACCTCTGCGTGCTCGGGTCGGAGGTGGCGGAGAAATTGTTCGTGAACGAGTCGCCGCTCGGGCAGCGCATCAGCGTTGCGGATCAGACGCTGGAGGTCATCGGCGTGCTGGAGAAACGCGGGAGCGTGCTCGGGCAGATGAATCTCGACACGCAAATCATCATCCCCGTTCAGAAGATGATTCGCGGTTTTCGCTGGGACCCGAGCT
>JAYUWZ010000258.1:0-1887 GCA_043753265.1 Verrucomicrobiaceae bacterium | reverse complement strand
GTCGCGGCCGCGTGCGGCGTTCAGCCACGGCGTGCGGCCAAATTCGCCCATGGCCACGACCAGTGTGGAATCGAGCAGGCCTCGTGTTTCGAGATCGTTGACGAGGTGGAAGAGCACACGGTCCAGCTCTGGCACGAGCATCTGGTGAATCTCGTGCTGGAACACATGGTTGTCCCAATTCATGCCGTTTGCGACCATCACGAAGGGCGCGCCGTTCTCCACGAGATTCCGCGCCATGAGCGCATGCTGCGCGAAGCTGCCGGGGCCGTAGCGCTCGCGATCCTTCGGGGGCAGCTTGTTTACGTCGTAGAGGTCCGCGCTGGCAGCCATCCCCTTCATGCGCTCGAAAGCGGCATTCTGGCTGCGTGCGACGGTGCTGCCGCGATCGCGCTCGTATTTTGCGGTGAGAAACTTTCGCAGCGTTTCGCGGGCCTCGCGGTCCTGCTGTGGGATTGTTTCGGCGGCCGCATTCAGGAGTTGGGTGTATTCGCCGCCGAGGCGCACTGGGGAATGTTCCGCGCCGAGCCATCCGGCCCAATTGCCGGCCTTGAAGCTCTCGAACTCGTTTCCTCCGGGAATTGGATCGAGGAAAATGAAGTTGGGAATCTTGGAATCGAGCTGGCCCATCGCCTGCGACAGTGAGCTGCCGAGTGTGGGACGCGTGAAGCCAGCGCGGTCCGGGTTGCCGCGCTGGAGCAGCGAGATGGCCTGGAAGTGTTCCGGTTGCGATGTCTTCATGCTGCGCACGATGTTCAGCCTATCCGCAATGCCGGCGCAGCGCGGCATGAGTGAGGAAAAGTGAACGCCGGGAATGCGCGTGGGAATGGTGCCGAAGGGCCCGCCGCTGGGGCGTCCGGGTTTCGGGTCCCATGTTTCAAACTGGCTCGGGGCGCCGCAGAGCCAGAGCAGGATGCAGTGCTTCTGTGCCTTCTTCGTCTCGGCGGCGAAGACCGGATTGTGAAACAACCCGCTGAAACTGGTCGCCGTCGCCAGCGCGCCGCCCGTGAGGCCTTTCAGAAAAAGGCGACGGTGGATGCGGTGCTCGTCGGTGCGGCACTTGCCAGGGAGCGGGTCTGGTGAATCGCTGGTGTTCATCACGGAGTGGTCAAAAATTCCGCGCTGGTCATCAGCGCCCAGAGCAGGTCGCGGCAGGCTTCTGCGGGTTTGTCCGCGCGTTGGCTGAGAAAGCTGGTGGCCTGCGTGGACTCCTCGGCATCCGGCACGCGGCCATACACTGCGAGGAATGCCTCACGCACTCGCGTTGCAGGTTCGGGCAGTGCGGCGAGTCGCGCCACGGTGCCCTCGGGGGCGGGCTTGAGGATGTCCGCGAGGGCGGTGGAGTTGGTCAGGAATTGCGCCTGCTGGAAGGTCGCGTTGTAGTCCTGCGGCAGCACATCGGGCATCGCGCCAATCACCGCGCGGCGCAGCGTGTCATCGCTGGGAGGTAGGCCTGCTGCAATGCGCCATGAGCGCGCGAGTTGCTCCGCGGTGAGTGGCCGCTCCGGTGCACCGGCAAATGCATCGGGCGCAGCCGTCGATGTGCCCAGCGCGTATACGCGGCTGAGCAGAATACCGCGGACGAGGCGGCGAATGTCGTGCTTGTTGGCGGCGAAATCGCGCGAGAGCCAGTCGAGGAGCTCGGGATGGCTCGGTACGTTGCGAGCATTCATCTCATCGACTGGATGCACGATGCCGCGTCCTGCAAACACCGCCCACATGCGGTTTACGAACGCACGGGCGAGCAGCGGATTTTCATGCGTAGCGGCATCGGCGAAGGCTTCGCGGCGCGAAAATTTCGGCACCTTCACCTTGGCCTTGGGGTCCACATACTGGTCATCGTTGTCCTTCTCCTTTTGGTCCCCGGTGGGGCGCGACTCTGAGATCGTG